>JAJFHR010000273.1 GCA_021775515.1 Hyphomicrobiales bacterium
AATAGACGGCGCAATGAATACTGTGATGCGCACCCAGACACGAACCAATTTTACCACTAATGTTCGTGACCAGAATTTAGCGACATCGTTAGCGGCAATGACAATCATTGCGGACCTGGAATCTTCATCTCATTTCGGCGATAACCTGAAAAAATTATTGGTGGATTTCAAAAAGTTTGAAAAGAGGCTGTTGCGGCTTAAAAAGCTGCTCAAAAACAAGGCTCAAAAGGAAGTCGGCAAAAAAATTAATGCCGAGATGGCCACGCTCTCGACAATTTTCCGAACCGACCTGGTTCAGGCTGTTGAAACCAAAGCCAAGGGTCCAACTCTCAAATTACTTAGAGCCAATTTAATCAAGTCCAATAAGTCACTTCAAAATAATCTTAATGAACTCAGCCGCCTGCTTCGCGCGGATGCATTTTCTGCGATGGAAATTAATCATGACGCGATTAGTTTTGCAAAAAATGGCTCTATTGCGGCGGTAACAATTGGTATTTTGCTGGTTTTGTCCACTCTTTTCTGGGTTTATTGGACGACAACTGGTCCAATTAGAAAAATGACGGATGCGATGAAACAACTGGCTGGCGGCGATGAAACCGCAGAAATTCCAGGTCTCGGGCGTAGCGACGAAATCGGCGGCATGGCCGATGCGGTATTGACGTTTAAGGAAAACATGGCTGAGGTTGCCAGATTAGCTGAAAAAGACAAAGAGCAGAAGCAGGGCGAGTTGGAAAGAGTGGCGAAAATTGATGCTTGGACCAAAGAATTTGAAGCCGAATACCAGGTCATTGACCAAACAGTATCCGATGCTATTGCTGAGCTTAAGGATAACGCCAGCATCATGTCTGCTACCGCTGATGAAACCAGCCATCAATCTGCGTCTCTTGCAAATGCATCAAAAAGAGCTTCGTCCAATGTGGACGCCGTCACTACTTCGGCGGAACAACTCGCTTCAACTATTAATGAAATCAGCCAGCATGTTTCACAATCTCAGGGGATCATTACCGAAGCCATGGAAGGCTCTGAAACCGCCAATGAGCATGTGCAGGGGCTTGAGACGATGGCACAGGGGATTGGCAAGATCGTGCAAATGATTACCGATATTGCCGAGCAGACCAACCTGCTGGCGCTCAATGCCACCATTGAAGCAGCACGTGCCGGAGACGCAGGCAAGGGTTTTGCAGTGGTTGCATCCGAAGTCAAGGGCCTTGCCAGCCAGACGGCAAAGGCGACAGATCAGATCGTCGAGCAAGTAACCGAAATACAAGAGGCTACTCGGTCGACCGCTGAAGCGATCGAAAACGTCAGTGGTATAATCTCCAAGGTCAGTGAAATTTCATCGACTGTCGGTTCCGCGATCGAAAAGCAGAGATCTGCTACCCAGGAAATTGCCGGCAACATGGATGAGGCGTCCGCAGGCACGCGGGAAATTGCCGACAACGTCACCGAGGTCACCCAGGCAGCAGCCGAAACGGGCGAGAAGGCTCAGGGCGTTCGCGGGGCTACCGATGTTTTGGAGCGGGAATCTTCTCAACTGCAAAAGAACATTCAGACATTCATCGAAAGCATCAAGGCTGCGTAGTCAGGGTTGGCTGCACATAGTTTATGGACCTGTGGTTTGAGGCTGGATTTTACTTCGAACCAAAACTCGATTGATGGATTTCGGCTGAGTGTTAGATGACCGAAATACACCTTGAAGAGCAACATCGTTCCGGCGCGGGTTTTCCAGGTTGACGCTGCCTGAAAACCCCATTAGAACCGACGCCAATACGATGGAACTGAGCAAATAGCTAGGCGCATGCGCAAACACGTTAGGGGCACAGTTTAAGTCTTTGTCATTGTTATGAATTCGGGGCATGGCGCAGTCTGGTAGCGCACCTGGTTTGGGACCAGGGGGTCGCAAGTTCGAATCTTGCTGCCCCGACCATCATTCATTTTAAGGCATTGACATCTGTTGGTTTGAAGGATTTGTGCTATTCTGTTTGCACATCCTGTGATCAGGTACGAAGGAGGCTTTTTCAATGGTAGCCCGTATTTTCAAACCGGCAAAAACAGCCATGCAATCAGGATCGGCAAAAACCAAGGTTTGGGTGCTGGAGTATGAACCTGAAGTCGCCCGGGAAATTGACCCCCTGATGGGCTGGACCAGTTCTGCCGACATGAACTCGCAGATCAGGCTTAAATTTAATTCAAAAGAATCAGCCATCGCTTATGCGGAAAAAAACGGCATCCCTTACCGTTTATTTGAACCCAAAGAGCGCAAGCGCAAGCCAAAGGCTTACTCGGATAATTTCAAATACGGTCGCATTGGTCAATGGACGCATTGAGCAACTCCTGTGGCAGATTTACCAGGTGATCAAGTGCAGGCGAAATAACTCACCCTCAAAAGGCCCCGTAGCTCAGCTGGATAGAGCAGCGGACTTCTAATCCGCAGGTCGTACGTTCGAATCGTACCGGGGTCGCCATTTTCAAATGGGTCCGGCCCTAAGACATAGGTAACAATTTGCGCCAAAGAAAAACCCCCGGGCAGAAAGCTGTCCGGGGGTGATTTTGTCAGATCGGTTTAACCCGAAATATATTCTTTTGACTTGAAGGAAATATGAGCGACAGATCCTGGTGCATCAGCGATTTTGCGGATGTTGCCCCAGGTCTGTTTATAATTGGGCAAAATCAGTTCGTTGACCCCGGCGTTCACCACATTGCCCTGGGTGCCCTGGGGGTGTCCAAACTGCATGAAGGTTTCACCGCGTTTGGCTGACGGGGTCGGATAGACCATCGCCTGGGTTGCACCGGCATCATTATAAACTTCAACCAGATCGCCAGCGCCAAGGCCGAGTTCCGCCATGTCATCCAAATTCATCTCAATACCGGGGTAGGGCGCCCGGTCCATGACGAACTCATTGTCCTGGTCAAGAAACATATTCTGCCAGGCAAGGTTGGTGCGCCCATTGTTGATCAGGAAGACATACTTGTCTTTCTGTGCTTGTTTGCCCGGCGCCTGCAAACCACGCCAGGGCGCGTCAATGAATTTGGCTTTGCCATTCTCGGTAGAGAAGACCCCATCGGTATAAAGCCGTGTTGTTCCGATGATGGTTTCGCCATCAAGGCCGGTTGCAGGTTCTTGGAAACCATTGGTTCCCATTGCGCGCAATCGCTCGTAAGTAACGAATTTGCCACCGCCGGCATTCTTGCGGTAACCGTCTTCAAAGACGTCCTCCTCGGTTTTCCAGCCGTAGCCTTTGAACTTGTCGGCATAGCTGTTTTTGCCCATAGTGCGCAATACGCGTTCCATATTTTGCGCGATACCTGCAGCGATCAGGCAATCAGGTTTGGCTATTCCCGGGGCATCCATGTATTTCTCGGTCAAGCGCATGCGGCGCTCGCCGTTCATGGAAGTGAGGTTCATTTCGCCAGCCTGGGCAGCAGGCAGGATCACATGGGCGTTCTGGCCGACCTGGCTGTGAATAATATCCATGTTAACGACAAACAGTCCTCCTGCGCGGATCGCCGATATGATGGCATCGACCAACTCCTGGCGGGTGCCGCCGGCAACAGAGTCAATGGCATCCTTGACCATGTCGGCACGCTTTTTGTGAATGCGTTTGAATTCAGAGGCATTAAGCGTGGTCTTGTAATGATCGCACGCCCAGATGTGATGGACGCTGCCCTTGCCGGAGATCACCAATTGATCGAGATAGGCAGCCGGGCGGCCGACATGGGCGTCAGACGGACGCACATAACCTTCCTGATGGCCACCTAGACGTACACAACCACCGCCAAGACGACCAATGTTGCCGGTTGCCAGAGCGATATTTACCAGTGCTCCGTTGGTCCGGTAGTTGTCATTGCCCCAGATGATGCCTTTTTCGTAACCGATCATGGTCCGGCGGCGCTTGCCACCGTCTTTGGGCTTGGCAATCCATTCGGCTGCCTTGACGATTTCGTCCCCCGGGATGCCGGTGATCTTGGCGGCTTCTTGAAGCGAAATGCGGCACCCTTCAACGGCGGCAGCAAAATTAGTCAGGTGACCGGGGTTTGAGTCCGCCACGCCACGGGCCGGGTAAAGTGCCGGGCGGGTGGCTGCTTTTTTGATGGTGGAGTTGGCGATGAAATCCTTATCCACCCAGCCCTTATCAGCAATGACGGTGAATATTGCGTTCAACAGAGCAAGGTCGGTGCCGGAATTCAGTGCCAGATGCAACACGTTTTCTTTGCCGGCCTCAGCTTCTGCAGCGGCTATAGAAACCGTGCGACGGGGATCGATGAAGATAATTTTGGCAGCCGCGTGGGATTCACCTGGCATCATCTCCTTTTTTTTGTCCAGCGTTGAGCCGCGCAAGTTGAAGACCCAGTGGTTGAGGAAATAATTCGACTGGGTTTCGAGTGGGTTGCATCCTACTGCGACCAGAGTGTCCGCCAGTTCGGCATCTTCATAGGCATTGTTCAATTCTCCCACACCCATATCGCGGGTGGCGTGAACTTCAGAATTATAAGCAGGCCGATTATGGATGCGGCAGTTTTTTATTTTCATCGACTCAAAATATAGCTTGCCGGTGCCCCAGGTATTTTCATAACCCCCGGCGGAGCCGCCGTGGTCAAACATGGAAACGAAAAGTTCATCTTCGCTCTTAGTCGCCACCACTCGGGCGGTTACCTGCGCCACCAGGTCAAAGGCATCGTTCCAACTCGTCGACTGCCAGGTTCCATAACGCCAGACCAGGGGTTCAGTCAGCCGCTGCTGCTGGGTGCCCCGCGTCTTGGAATATTGATTTTCAGCCATGCGGCCGCCGCGGATCGAGCCGAGGCCTGAGTTCACAACACACTCACGATCCGGCTTGATCACAAGATGAACATCCTTGCCATCCTGCTTGACCACATTATACATGGCAGGCGCATACCAGGCATCGGTATTGGCGTCCTGCTGTTTGCCGAGGTCAACGCCAAAAGCGTTTTTAGACGCAGCTGTGCCGCCTTGTTTATTGACAGGCCAGCTATAGGCCTTGTAGCCACAGCCAACGATGCAGTAGTGGCAGGTAACATTTTGCACTTTTGCATCTGCTGGGGCGATCGGCAAACGGTCGATTTGTCTTTTGTAAGCCATTTATCAAATTCTCCCTTATCTAGAGTACGTTGCTGAGACGACCGTAAAGCAGTTCATCCACGCCTTCGGCATAGATGTCTCCCTTTGCGTCCACATGCAGTATGTATTGCGGTAAATTGCTGGTTGCCTGGCCATGGATCTGCTGTCCGCCGGCTTCCGGGTCGAAACGTGAATAGTGCCCGGGACAGTTGAAACTGCGGTCCTCGCTATTGTAGTTCAGCGCGAAGCCCTTGTGCGGGCAGGTGGTTGAAAATCCAACGATGTCACCCTCGGGACCCACACCGCCTTCCACAGACTTGCCAAGTTTCAGCAACACCCCCGGAGCATCTCCATCCGGGTAACTGACATCTAGAGGAGCGTTGATTTTGAGTTCTTTGACATTTCCTAGCCGTTTGGCTGGATAATCTACCCGCGCAGCTCCCGCAGCCTTTGCCTCCGATGGCAAAACCATTGCGGTTGCCA
>JAJFHR010000274.1 GCA_021775515.1 Hyphomicrobiales bacterium
TATTCAGGATAAGCACTGGTATAAATTTCGTATGCGTACCTTGAGCCGTTGACTGTATCGCTGGTGCCGCTATCGCTAACCTCAAACTCCCAACCATTTTCAAGCATATGGGGATGAACTATGCTCATGCTGATTATGTCCTCGAGGTTTTTGAGTTTGCGGAAAATGAGAGTGCGGTGCGCCCAGGGACACGCCAGAGAGACATAAAGATGATAACGGTTTGCCTCAGCTTTAAACCCGGCCTCGCCTGTTAGACCGGCTGAGCCATCTGGCGTAATCCAGTTGCGGAATTGTGGTTGTTTGCGGATAAATTCACCGTTGGTGGTTTTGGTATCATACCATTTGTCTTGCCAGGCACCATTTACAAGCAATCCCATTTTTTAAAGCTCCTTACCAATTAGACGATCCAACAAAAGCCGCCGACGATGATGCGATGTGCCGTCTCCACGCCGGGAACTAATTTTCGATCTCTTATTAAAATCCGCTGATGCGGTGTTTCGTGAACATTTAGTGACATTGGCGCAAGTTGACAATACCAATTTCAATCAACATATTGTTTCCAAATTGGAGACAATAAAATGGACACTCTCAAAGCTATGCGCATCTTCGTTGCTGTGCATGAGCATGGTGGATTTGCCGCCGCAGCGCGAAGTTTAGGCCTGTCAAAATCTTTGGTCAGCAAACAGATAGCTATGTTGGAAAGCCACCTGAACACGCGATTGTTCAACCGCACGACACGGCACCATAGCTTAACCGAGGCTGGCCAGCTCTACCTGGATCACAGTAAATCCGTCATTGATCAGGTAGCTGCCATGGATGATGAGTTAAACGAGCGCAGTGTAGAACCGCGCGGGACCTTGCGCATCAATGCTCCTTTGTCCTATGGGCAAATTCGCATTGCCCCCTTGCTGGCAAAGTTCATGAAGCAGTTTCCGGCACTGAAAATTGATCTTGTGCTGACCGACAGTTTTATCGATCTGATCGACGAGGGTTTTGACATTGCCATTCGCATCGGCGGTCATGTTCCCGCCAGTATGATCGCCCGCAAGATAGATGAAACCCAGCTTGGCCTTTATGCCAGCACAGATTGGCTGGCGGCTAACCCGGTGCCCAAATCGAAAGAGGATTTTGCCGCACACCGGTGTCTTGTCTATTCCACCAACGGACAGCCGCGCCAATGGCGTTTTATGGGGGAGCGGGTAGCACCGGACTGGTCGTTTTTATGTGATAACGGCCAGGTGCTGAGACGTGTGGCGCTTGATCACGGCGGGTTGTTTTTTGTCCCTGATTTTTTCATCAAGGATGATCTCAAACAGGGAGTGTTAAAATTACTTGATGATAATTCTTCACCAGAGGTTTTACCCATACTGGCACTATATCCCCATCGGCAATACCTGCCGCTTAAGGTGCGTGTTTTTGTCGATTTTCTGGTTGAAGGCCTGCGATCATAATTTCGCTAAATCTTGCCATATCAAAAACTATCGCTGTATATTCAAAGCGTCCGATAAAGAAGGGTGGAGATTATTGATGAGCAAAGACAAAAAAGAGACTCAAGACCTGAGCGACGAAGAGCTTAATTCTGTTAACGGCGGTGCCACAGTCGGTGCTTCAAAAACCTTAACAGTTGGCGGGGCTAAAATAACATCGACATCATTCTTCGACGAGGCCGATGCCATTTTTGGAAAAAGAGCCGACGTCAAAGGCTCAGACGCCAAATAAAAACAACCGCAAGACTATCGCCGGCCCGACGAACAATCTAACGTTTTTATTCCATCACAATATTTGGGGCAGGCTTTGAGTGGGTGCCATCATCTTTGATGATCTCATCCCACACCCGTACCGAAATCTCTTTATAAAGCTGTGCGTGTGCGCTCTCAGGATCGGAGATGACTATTGGCTGGCCTTCATCGGACCTGCGCCTTACTTCTGAATCTAATGGAACCTCTCCCAAAAACGGAACGCCCAGCTTTTCTGCTTCCTGACGGGCACCGCCATAGCCAAAAATTTCAGATCGATGGCCGCATTCCGGACAACAGAAATAGCTCATGTTCTCGATGATGCCCAACACAGGCACATCAACGCGGCGGAACATATTTAAGCCCTTTCGCGCATCAATCAAGGCAAGGTCCTGGGGCGTTGAAACGATGACCGCGCCTGCCAGTGGCACCTGCTGGGCCATGGTCAGTTGAGCATCTCCCGTTCCCGGCGGCATGTCGACGACGAGAACATCAAGATCGCCCCAGGCAACTTCGCGCAACATCTGTGTCAGCGCCGAAATGACCATAGGCCCGCGCCATATCATCGGCGTGTCTTCTTCAACCAAAAAACCCATCGACATGACTTTGAGGCCATAGCCTTCCATCGGCCTGAGCACATTGCCCTGAATGGGCTGCGGACGACCGGTAATCGCCAGCAAACGCGGCAGCGACGGACCGTAGATATCGGCATCAAGTACGCCGACCTTAAGCCCGTTAACCGACATGCCCAGGGCAAGATTTACCGCCGTTGTGGATTTGCCGACACCGCCCTTGCCCGAGGCTACAGCGATGATGTGTTTTACACCTGGCACACCGGCAATTTGCGGGGCTGTTCCCGGCTGCTGGCTCATCGGTGGCGGCGGTCCGGCATTGGCAGGGTTGGGGCGAGCCGGTGCCGGGCTTGGGGCTGCTTGCGCGGAAGGTCCCGGCCCTGCTATTTTTTCTGCCGTTAGTGTTACAATGGCATTTTTTACACCGGGAATATCGGTGGCAACCTGTTGGGCAGCGGTGCGCAGAGGTTCAAGCTCTGCTGCTCTTGAAGGATCTATGTTGATGGAGAAATAAACATCTCCCTCATTAATGACCACTTCAGAGACCATACCCAAAGACACAATATCTTCTACAAGTTCCGGCCCCTTGACCCTTTTCAAGTTTTCAAGAACCAATTCTTTTGTCAGTGCTGCCATTCAATATGCGGGTGCGATACCGCCTCCTGTACTCGTTTGTCCGAATGTTTCCGTAGTTGGAATAAATCAGCCAAACGGCATTATTTATCCGCTCGTGCTGCCGTAATTATCTGCCTAGGTTTTAGCTTGTTCGTAATCTCTTCGCCAGAAGGAAATTCAGCTTTTTTATTGCGCATCCAAACCAGCATGTCGGACCAGACCCGCTTTGCCTGTTTGTCGCGCAACAGCATGTGCCATCCCTTTTTATAGTAGACGATGCGTTTTTCCGACTTGATAGCAGTCATGGTTTTAAATGTTGGTTCACGTGGCACAAGTTGGTCGTTGACACCATATAGATAAAGAACAGGTTTAGAAATCCGCTTAGCTGAATCAAATGCCTCATCCATCAGCGTCACCAACCCGTAAATAGCATCAATGCGGGTTTTCCTGATCATATTGGGATCTTTGCCAAGTTTCCGTAACATCTCGATATTATCCGACGGCCAGATTTTAAGACCGCTGCCGGTAGCCGTAGTTGATGGTGCCAGGTGGGCGGCAGACCACAGGCTGACACGATAAAACATGTTCATCGAACGCCATCCCCAAACCGCAGGCGCCACCAGAACAACGCCGTCAGCGGGTCCGAGCCACCCCTTGCCAAGTGCGCGCATGGCCACTGCACCGCCCATGGAAACGCCTGCTACATATACCGGTAAATTGCGGTGGCGCTGCTTTATCAACGTAACGAAAGTGGCAAGATCACGGGTCATGACTTCACCACCGGCCCAAATTCCACGGTTTTTCGTCTTGCCAAAACTGCGTTGATCATAGGCGTATGTGGTCACACCCTGGGTGGCAAACCAGGTGGCCGGTGTGTCGAACGCATTGCTGTAATCATTAAATCCATGCACGGCGACCAGGATTGCCTGCGGCTTTTTTGCCGGCCATTGCCGCATCGGCAACGCTATGCCGTCTTCCATAATTGCAACATCGGACGTGAGCTGCGGTATCGAGGCTGCGTTACCAAGTTCCTGAACGATTGGCGCGCAGGAATTCACAACAACTCCGAAAACAAGAGCGGAAAAAAAAGGTAATAATTTCATAAGCTTGAACCCGTCAGACGGCTTACCTCTTTTCTTAAATACGGCACTGTTTCGGCCTCGAACCACGGGTTTTTGCGCAACCATGCTGTGTTGCGCCATGAAGGATGGGGAAGCGGCAAACAAGGAGGATACACATCCCGATTAACATAGTTTGACCAATCTCTTACAGTCTCGGTGAGGGTTTTTTTGCGCTCACGTCCTAAATGCCACTTTTGAGCATATTGTCCAATGACCAGAATAAGTTCAATTTGTGGTAAAAGTCTGAATATTTCTGAACGCCATTTTGGCGCACATTCACGCCGCGGCGGCAAATCCCCACCTTTGTCGTCAAGTCCGGGAAAACAGAACCCCATGGGTACGATGGCGAGGCGGGATTGATCATAAAAGACCTCGCGAGAAATCCCCATCCACTGACGCAACCGATCTCCGCTTGGATCATCAAAAGGCATGCCTGATTTATGCACGCGCGTACCAGGTGCCTGCCCGGCGATACAAACCCGCGCGGTGTTTGAAAGGTGAACAACCGGCCGGGGTTCATGCGGCAAAGGCGGGAGCATCTCAGGTTTGTCGCGGCAAAGACGGCAAACACGAATTTGGCTGGCCAATATATTTAGCTCATTTTCCACGCCCCTGCCTGCCATCAGATTTCCACAACCAGGCCATCATAGGCTGCCTCGACGTCCACTTCGTCAATCCGGTTCAGCATCGGTGCACTCATGTGAGTGACAATAACCCGTTTAGGCGCAATTTCAGGTAAATGTTTTGCGAGGGTTTGGTAATCAAGATGGCCCTTCATCTTGCGGTCAAGCTGATAACACTCGGCGATCAATAAATCAGCCCCTTGTCCAGCAGGTATGAGGCTATCCGTCCACTGGGTGTCGCCGGTATAGCAGAGAATTTTGCCCTCACAGCCTATTCTAAGTGCATAAGGCGGGGCTGCACAGGCGTGATCGGCGACAAACGGGGTGACGGTGAGATGGTCGCTACTGGTTTTTGCATCCGCTGGCAATTCGACAAATTTGGTTTCAAATTTACGCTTGATTTCAACCGATCCTGGAAACATTGCCTCCATTACTGTCTCATGGCGAAAGATGAGACCGGGTGGCCCCATGATTGTCAAATCTCTTTCGCGTTTCGAGATTAACTGGGCATCAAGCAGGAACGAACCCAGGCCAGCAAAGTGGTCACCATGAAGATGACTGATGAAAATGGTCGATATCGAATTGGGATCAATTTTGTACCTGCGCAAAGAGACCATGGCGGAGGCACCGCAATCGATCAAAAAGCTTACCGTCTCCGCTTCGACATAAAAGCAGGTGTTTAATCGCCCGCCGCTGCCAAAAGCATCGCCACATCCAGCAAAGGTTATTTTCATCCCGAAGCATCCTATGCCGAGGAAGATGGTCGGCCAGATATTCTTTTATGCCAACCGTTTAAGAGGTCTAACTCATCTGGTATTTCAATATGCATCACTTTACGAAAATCAATTGCGACTAGTGCAGTTATGTCGGCAATCGAAAATGTATCACCGGCGATAAATTCGCGGTCCTTAAGCACGTCGTTCAACCATATCATTGCCGATAGTGCGCGATCATGATTGGCTTTGCCCCACTCCGCCACCTGAGGAACTTCAAGTTTGGCCATTGCCGGATGCTGATGTCTAAAACACATGGCAATTGCTGCGAGTAAATTAAATTCGACCTGGCGCTGGTACATATCGATAAGTGCTTTTTCCTTCGCTGTTTTTCCCATAAGTGCAGGTTCGGGGTGAAGTTCTTCGAAATACCGGCAAATCGACACGGATTCCGCAATCATCGTGCCGTCACCCAGTTCCAGCACCGGAAGCCGATGCAGCGGATTGATCCTGGCAAACTCGGGCTTTTTGTGATCCCCGTCCATGATATTTACCTGTTGATATTCTATGTCCACACCTTTCTCAGCCAAAAATATCCGAACCCGACGGGGATTAGGCGCCCTGCTTTCTTGATATATTTTCACCTTTTCAATCCTCGGTAGTTTCGCGGTTTGACGGCAGATCATGACCGCAGCATGCCTGGACTGGACATTATGTCCTTACCAAACTAAATGTTTTAACCAAACTAACATATTCGATAGTTGCGACGATCAATATTTATCGGGATGTGATGGTCGATGAACCCTGTCACCCAATTATTAGAAGCTGCCAGATTCTTAACCCGAATTCCTTTGCCTCAAACCGGCCGAGAACGGGTGGAGCTCAGCGATACTTTTTTGATGTTTCCGGTTGTGGGAATTTTCATCGGCGCCTTCTCGGCCGTAACACTTTGGCTTGGGCTTAGCGTCGGATTGCCACCGTTTCTAGCAGCCGTTGTTGCTGTTGGCGCCACTGTTTTGCTTACCGGCGGGCTGCATGAAGATGGATTGGCAGATATTGCAGATGGTTTTGGCGGCGGGCACTCCCGGGACGAAAAACTCCGCATTATGCGTGACAGCCACCTTGGCAGCTACGGCGTTTTGTGCCTCGTTCTAATGCTTGCAGCGCGGCTGGGTGTTTTTGCCAATCTGATCGACCGGTTACCGCCGCTTTCGGTTGTATATTTATTGATTGCTAGTGCCGCGCTTTCCCGTGGCATGATGGTCGGGCTTGTCACTATTTTGCCACCAGCCCGCCACGATGGTTTATCCGCCTCGTTACGGCCGGCAACGCCTTTGTTCGCCATGGCAGCTTACGCGGTGGCGCTGGTTATTGCGGTGATGTTCCTGTTAGCGGTAGTGAGTGGATTAAATATTGCCGTAATCATTTCAACCACGCTGATTGCCACGATTATTGTGGCGGCTCTGGCTTTTCGCCAAATTGGCGGGCATACGGGAGATGTTGCCGGGGCCGGTCAACAACTCAGCGAGATTACCTGCCTGTTTGCTATTGTGGCGGTTGTTTAAAGGTGCGGGGAAAATGGTTGCGAACCAGAGCTATGTTCACACATTCTGAGTGATTAAATGTTATATTGTCTCAAATATTACTAGTTCAGAGGTAAATTGCATGAGTTGGCAAAAGGGTCCGGTTTAATGAACCATAACACGCTTACCTGGTTTGCTTGTGGATTGTTGGTCGTATCTGCAATTGTCTTTATGTTGATGGGTAATCCGGAGCGGGCGCTGGGTATTGCAGATACGGAGTTGGCCCGGCTGGTTTCCGGGACCGCACTTTTGATTGTAATCGGCTCGTCTTTAGGCATGGGTTACCGCGGCCAAGGCTCACTTGCGCTCAAACAGGCGGTTATCTGGCTGGGAACGGCATTGTTTCTTATTGTCGGTTATAGCTATCGGGCAGAATTTAAAACCGCCGGTCTTCGGGTTTGGGGCGAGCTTGTGCCCGGCACTCCCATCGCCCTTCGACAGCCTGACACGGATCAGACCAACAGTGGGGTTGTCGCCATTACGGCTGAACGCGGCGGACAGTTTTCTGTATCCGCCACTGTTAATGGAACTTACGTTGAAATGATCGCAGACACAGGCGCTACACAGGTGGTGTTGACGGATTTTGATGCCCGGCGCGTCGGCATCAACACTTCTGAGTTGACCTATACTGTGCCAGTGCGAACCGCTAATGGCACCACCCATACAGCAGCCGTCAGGCTGGACGATGTGAGTGTTGGTGCGATCTCGATTTCGCGGGTTCCCGCCCTGATTGCCCGGCCGGATGATCTTGGCACCAGCCTGTTAGGAATGAGTTTTCTCGGCTCTTTAAGTTCATTTGAAATCAGAGGCGATCAACTAATTTTAAAACGTTGAAAAATATATTTCTTCCGACGCAAATTTTATCCTACAACCTGAAAATCGTTCAAAAATTTTCCACTGAAAACGGATCTGATGATGTTTCCTAAACCTGTTTTTGAGTTACACGCTAACACGGCTGATTATGAGCGCCTGCCTTTTATAAAGCCTACCGGATTTCGAGAATATGACGCGCGATGGCTTTTCGAAAAAGAGATCAACCTGTTAGGCATACAGGCACTCGGCCTTGGTTTGGGAACGTATTTGCATCAGTTGGATCAAGAACCATCCATCGTTGTGGGACAGGATTACAGGTCCTATTCCCTGAGTATCAAGCAGGCGTTGATGACAGGATTACTGGCCGCTGGTTGCACGGTGCATGATATTGGCCTTGCTTTGTCGCCGGTTGCATATTTTTCCCAGTTTGCGCTTGATGTGCCGGCTGTCGCCATGGTTACGGCAAGCCATAATGAAAACGGCTGGACCGGGGTTAAAATGGGCGCAAACCGGCCACTCACTTTCGGCCCGGATGAAATGTCAGCGTTAAAAAATATCGTGTTGGAGGGCAAGTCTGAATGCCGGCCAGGTGGCGAATACATCTGGATTGATGACATGGCGGAGCGCTATATTGACGATCTAACCGAAGATAAAAAAATTGAACATCCGATCAAGATTGTTGCTGCGTGCGGCAATGGCACGGCAGGTGCTTTTGCCCCGGAGGTTCTTGAGCGTATTGGCTGTGAGGTCATACCACTGAATTGCGATCTTGATCATTCCTTTCCAAATCACAACCCTAATCCTGAAGATCTTAAAATGTTGCATGCCCTGCGCGACAAGGTGCTTGAGGTTGGCGCCGATGTCGGCGTTGCCTTTGATGGTGATGGCGACAGATGCGGAGTGGTTGATAATGAGGGTGTTGAAATTTTTGCCGATAAGGTTGGTGTAATGCTGGCGAGAGACCTGTCGGGACTTTATGACAATGCCCAATTTGTCGTCGATGTGAAATCAACCGGACTTTACCTTACCGATCCGGTGCTCATCAAAAACGGGGCCAAAACTGATTATTGGAAGACCGGTCATTCCTATATCAAACGGCGCAGTCATGAGCTCAACGCTTTGGTCGGATTTGAAAAGAGCGGGCATTATTTCTTTAACCCGCCAATTGGCCGCGGTTATGATGACGGTCTGGTCTCGGCCATGGCAATCTGCGACATGTTATGCCGCAATCCCGGCTCAACCATGGCTGATTTACGCCGTTCCCTGCCGCAAACCTGGGGATCACCGACCATGTCGCCTCACTGCCCGGATGACAAAAAATATGGTGTTGTCGACAAGGTTGTCCGGCACTTCCAACGCATCGCGGCAGCAAGCGAAAAAATTGCTGGACAGAATATCCGGGAGTTGATCACCGTGAATGGCGTTCGTATCGTCTTGCACGATGGCACCTGGGGATTAGTGCGAGCCTCGTCAAATACGCCCAATCTGGTTGTTGTGGTGGAAAGCCCGACGTCAGAAGACAATATGAAGGCAATTTTCAAAAATATCGACATGCACCTGTCTGATTATCCCGAAGTGGGCGACTACGACCAGAAAATCTAAATTCTCCAGATTTTTTAACCGCGCTGGAGCAATATCGTCAGGTTTCAACAGTGTGCGATATTACCGTGGCGAACTCGCTCTTTTCCCTAGGCAAACCGGCCAACATAAAGTAAATATCTCTTCTTCAAAATATAGTATAAAAAACAAGCTATGGAAATTGGGCGGTTCATGTTTAAAAAAATCATTGATGTTTGCGGGTTGCGGCTGGTCTTTGTATTGGCTTCTGCGATTTTTCTAACCGGTTGTACAACACCGGGTCTTTTGAAAGATAATGAAACAGCATTTGTCTCCAAGGTTGTCGTCAGCAAAGCCCGAGACGGCCTCGGCACGGTAAATATTGCTGAAGATGTGCGGGTTAAAACCTTGCGGGAATCCCAAAGATTTCCAGCTGGCGGCCGCAGTAAAACAGTTAAAGTACTGTTGACCAGTTTTCGCGCAAAAGATGGTATTACCGGCCTGCTGGTTAATGATTTTAGCTATTTAAATGCGGTCGCAACGGTGGTTGATGACAGCACAAACGAGACAGATGGGTCCTTTGAACTCAGTGTTAAGGACACTTCACGCGCCGGACTGAATGGCCTCGCCGGTTTGGTGGTTGCAAATTTCGATTCACCTATCTGGATTGAGCAGCGGCTTGCCGATGATCTGGCAAAAAAGATCATGGTCAAGGTGTATGGCAGTGATCGGGCAAAGAAAATCGCTGCTGTTGGTCCCATGCCACCGGCCAACTATCCGGCAAATTATGAAGAGTTGCAGAAAAAGTACCGCTGTAAGAAATCACGCGAGTTCCCTGTAGACAAAGACAGCGTCGAGGTCGCCGCCCCGGTCTCATGCGGTTAATTGTCGGCCAAAAACTTACGAAATTACACTGAAGAAAAACCTGATTGCGATGAGCGCCAGGAAAGAAGCAAAAGTTAATTCGAGCGTTCGTTTCGAGATACCGTGAGCAAGCCTGGCACCTAGCGGGGCTGCCGCCACGCTTGCCGGGATGACGATGCCTGCCCCGATTAGGCTGACATAACCCAATGAGCCCGGCGGCAAGTTTGCCGCTCCATACCCCGCCCAGGCAAATCCAATCGCACCGGGGATGGCAATCAGGGGGCCAAAGCCGGAAGATGTGCCCACCGCCTGATGTATGCCGCGGCCATAAAGGGTCATCATGGAGGATATGAAAACCCCGCCGCCGATACTCATCAACGTGGAAATCAATCCCACCAGCCATCCGTAGATTTTAACGCCTATTCCCTCTGGAACTTCATCCCCCAGGCGCCAGTGATCACGTGCAAAAAACAATCGTAAAGACATAATAGTAGCGCAAACAACCCAAACCATTTTCAAGGCAAACTGGCTTGAATATCGTGCGGTTAGAATGCCGACAAGCACACCCAGTATAACCGGCAAGGCCAGCGACCTGACTATTTTGATATCAACTGAACCACGTTTTCGGTGGGCCTGAAATGATCGCAACGAAGTTGGAACCATGACCACCAGTGCTGTCCCGATCGACAGGTGCATTCGAACTTCATCGGCTATACCGACGTACCCAAAAACTTCATAGAGAACCGGAACGAGAACGCCGCCGCCGCCGATGCCCAACAGACCCGAAATAACGCCCATAGCAATACCGCCGGCCAGCAGCGCAATTATCAAGGGCCAGTATTCGGCAACCAACCGGGCAATTTCCATAAAAACAATCGGATTGACTAAGAAGAGACGATGTTGGTGAGCCTATCACACTCTGCCACCAATGCCATAGCTTCGCGTATTACCATGATACCCGCGCCTGGTTTATGGGCATTTTCACTTAAATGCCGCCGCCACCGGCGCGCACCGGGACAGCCCTGAAACAAGCCCAATATATGGCGGGTAATACGGTTGAGCGGATCGCCCGCAGCGAGTTTTTGCTCTACATAGGGAAGGAGATTTTCGACAATCTCATAACGGGTTGGCGCGTTTCTTTGCGAGCCATAATAGCGCTGATCAACCACAGCCAATAAATACGGATTTTGATAGGCGGCGCGGCCTAACATCACACCATCGACCCTTTGCAAATGGCGGGCGCAATCGTCATGGGTTTCGATGCCGCCGTTTATAATTATCTCCTGATCGGGGAATTTTTGTTTGAGCCGGTAGACACGATCATAGTCAAGAGGCGGGATATCGCGGTTTTCTTTGGGGCTCAGTCCTGAAAGCCAGGCTTTGCGGGCATGGACGATGAGTGTTGTTAAACCCGTGTCAAACACACGTTCTGCCAAATCATCAAGTGCTTTTTCAACGTCTTGATCATCAACGCCAATGCGGCATTTCACGGTGACCGGTATAGTCACCGCCGATAACATGGCGACGACACATTTGGCGACCAGATCGGGTTCGGTCATCAAACAGGCACCAAAGCGGCCTGATTGAACCCGGTCACTTGGACAGCCGACGTTGAGGTTTATTTCATCATAGCCGTAATCAGCCGCAATGCGCGCAGCCTCGGCCAGCTTGTCAGGTTGGCTGCCACCAAGTTGCAGAGCAACGGGGTGTTCGGCGGCATCAAACCCCAAAAGCCTGTCACGGCTGCCATGAATAACCGCCTCGGCGGTAATCATCTCCGAATAAAGCCACGCATGGCGGCTAATGAGCCGCAAAAAATATCGATCATAAGGATCCGTCCAATCCATCATGGGGGCGATAGAGAATATTTTTTCTTTATTTTTCAATGATTTATGATACATTACAAATAGATAACTTTAAAATTCCGTGCACTAAATTGGACCAAATTGCACGGGTTTATACCTCGTTTGATCTCTTAGTGCACGGAATTTGCACGGATTGGAAGGACTGCACGGGACCATGGCAACAATTGTTCGCACAAAAGAAGGACGGTGGAGAGCACAGGTACGTCGAAAGGGGAAATACGCCTCTCAAACGTTCCGAATAAAATCTCTCGCATCAGAATGGGTTATTGAAACAGAACGACTTATCGATATCGGCTGCGACCCCGTTCCCAACAAATTCGGAAACCCTCGTACAATTGCTGATCTTATCGAATTACACATTGCCGATTTGCTGGAAGTTGGCAAACCAATCCGCCGATCAAAACGCGCTGTACTCAATGCGTTGAAACGTGATCTGGGCACAACTCGAATTTCAAACCTTGATCGAGCTGCCCTAATCAAATATGGAAAAAAGCGTGCCAAGCAGGGCGCTGGCCCTGTCACCCTCTCTGTCGACCTTTCCTATATCCACACCATCCTCACTCACGCAGCAGCAATCCACGGAATACCCGTCAATACTGAAAACTTACGTTTGGCAAGGATCGCCCTCTCCCGCCTCGACCTGATAGGCAAATCGAACGAACGAAATCGCCGCCCAACAGACGATGAACTTAAAGCCTTGCTGGACTACTTCGATAATAAGACCAATATGATTATCCCTATGGGGCGTGTCATCCGCTTCGCGATCGCCACAGCAATGAGACTGGAAGAAATATTCAAAATTGCATGGTCAGACGTTGATCTAAAAACCCGCGTGGTCACGATACGGGATCGCAAGGACCCCCGCCATAAAGATGGTAACGACCAAAAGGTTCCCCTTCTCAATCTAACCGGTTTCGATGCATGGCATTTGTTGCTCCAACAAAAGATATTGACGGGCGGCAAAGGCCGGGTGTTTCCCCACAATCATAAATCCGCTGGCTCAGCTTTCCAACGTGCAAAGAACGTACTCGAAATTGAGGATTTGCATTTCCATGACCTGCGCCATGAAGCCACGAGCCGATTGTTTGAAGCTGGCCTCACCATAGAAAGAGTCGCACTCGTCACCGGGCATAAGGATTGGAAAATGCTGCGTCGGTACACACATTTAAAACCCGAGGATCTTCATAAGTTTCAAACAAAACCTCAACCAACAGAAGAAGAGCATTTCCTTTGGCTGATTGAGAACTGATAATTTCCCACTGAGGCATTTCAGTACATTGACCGTGCCAGCTGCTTATAGGCCCAAATATGTTCATAAACATCCGCAAGATGCTCTGCTTTATTTTCGGAAAAACCTCTTTCCATCAAAAGAAGTCTTAGAATTTCAGCTGGCAGCTCTTGGCGACTGTTACGAATAAAATCGTAGTATCTGCGCCAATCCAGCGTATGAAGTGATTGATGGTTGGCAAGCACACAAAATCGATCAAGGAGTTCCAACGTGTATTTTGAGGGTTTGGGGCCTATTCGGGCACGCCGTATCCTTAGTCGATAACGTTTTGCATATTTTCGATTGTATGCTGTTAGTGCAAAACCGAATATATGTTTTGCTGATGCCACATAGGCGTCTCGTGTTGGTGGATCAGGATCCCATCGAGCCGCTCGCATCTCGACTATTATACGACTTCCAAAATTTGGATGTTTGATAAGTTGGCCACCTAATTCTGTATGCGAAGTGGTACCATTATATCGAAAATTGATGATGTCCCATTCGGAATCTTTCAAACAGCCAAAGTGTTTTTCAATACCAAATAAATCTGAACTTGAACAAAGGTCTGCCATACGATTCATGAAAACTCTTGGATCGTCAGAAATTGAAATATCAATTTCCGGCAGGATTTCGTTTACCGATATTTGGCCCTTTGGCTTGCTATTCATAATGTTCAATCATCTGCATGATTATAAATTAATCAAAATCCTCAAAAAGGTCTGGGGTGTCCTCATCACGACTACGTGACAAACCTTCCCCCAAATGCAAACAAGGGTGCTTTATTTTGGACATTCCCTTGGCTCCTTCAAAATGGACCCATCCACCATTTGGCATAGGTACAGTTTTGATATTCGCACCGCAAATAGGACACGGATGAGATCTATTTCTACTTTTTTTCTCAGATCCATTGTGCCATATTGAGCACTCTCTAACCTGCACAATACGACCGGACCTCATCCTCCTGCTATGTGGTTTTCGTCTTATCCAGCGACCGGTCACATCTTCTCCTCCGCGAACACTCGGCACTTTTCTTCCACCTGATCATACAGGCATGACGCCCTCATACTGATTTTCAAATATGGATATCGCACCAACGAAGTATTCCGGACTGAGAATTCTTTTATGAATCTCAATAGCAACAACTGACCACGCTGTATAAACATTTTAATTTCAAAATCTATCGATTCCAAACCAAATATGCAACGCCCTCCTCATAGAACAAAGCAGCCCGTATTGGCTCTACAAAACTCGGGTCGTCAAGCAGTACGCTCAAATAACCTCTGGCATCATCCCCCTTGGTCTGAGCCTTCCACGCAGCTCCCAATTCAGCCTGCCCGGCATAAATCCTGTAATCAGGCGCGCTATCGCTCTTCTTGTTTTCA
>JAJFHR010000275.1 GCA_021775515.1 Hyphomicrobiales bacterium
AAGAAGAAGAACAATACCGCGACGACATGGACCCGCCAAGCGGGCAGTAACCGCGGTCCTATGATTATGGGCAAAGCATGGTTGGCTGCCGCACTAGACCGGCCGGTTCAGCTGCCGCGCCCATGCGGTTGAACATGTTCAGCCGGCGGCGTATGTGCTCCCAGAGAGTTTCCACGCCGGGCTCAATTCATACCGGTGAAAATGGGGCGGTGTCAGATTAAATCGAATCTTTTACTGATAAGTTCTAAACATCTTCGTCACCTAGCTGAATGCGGTCGAAAATTCTCTGCAATCTCAATCGCTAGCCAGCGGCCAGCCGATCAACCTTGCTGTCGGGTTCGGATTTTTCCAGCCATTCGTCAATCTTGCTTTGCAGTGCATTGAGGCTGATTGGCTTGGGTAAATAATCGTCCATGCCGGCGTTCATACAGGTTTCCCTGTCGCCCTTTAGCGCATGGGCGGTAATGCCAATGATTGGTGTGTGTCGGCCATCGGCAGCATTTTTTTCGACCTCGCGTATTGCTTTTGTGGCTTCCAATCCGCTCATCTCCGGCATAGAAACATCCATTAACACCAGATCAGGTCGCTGCGCCTTGAACCGCTCGAGTGCCAGCTTGCCATTTTCCACTATGGCGTAGGAATGGCCGGCATCCACAAGAATTTGCTCCACGACTATCTGGTTAACTTCATTATCTTCCGCCACAAGGATAATGACATCCTTTTTTCTTCTTTCCTGTTTGACTATGGTCTCATTCTCAACCCGCCGGGCCGGGGCGCCAAGGATGATTTTTGGTGCCCGTCCAGCGCCGCGAGTGGATATCTCGACATCTTTCTTCTCGGTCAATTTAGCGTCTGTATTGACCTCATGTGCGTCCTGCAAGACAGAGATAATCGTATCAAGCAGCTGTGAAGCCCGTGCAGGTTTTACCAGATGACCCTGAATGACGAGATCGCGCAACCGTTGCGAATTACGGTCGTCGTCTACCGACGTCAACATCACCACCGGCGTATCTTTGATTACCGCATCGGCGCGAATTTGATCTGCGACATCTGCGCCGTCCATGTCCGGCATGTGATAGTCCAGAATAACCAGATTGATCGGTTGGCCTGCCTGCCTGGCATGACCGAGAGCGGCGAGCCCATCCGGCCCCGATGCTACGGCGGTGGCCTTGAACTTCCAGGCGCTAAGTTGCTCAAGCAGGATGGAACGGTTGACCTCATTATCGTCAATTACCAGGATGCGCGCGCCAGATACATCAACCGGGACGCGTTTGCGCTGCGATTGGGTATTATGCACCGGCAACGGTAAAGTGAACCAGAATGTTGACCCTTTGCCGACCTCGCTATTTACGCCGAGCTCGCCGCCCATTATTTCCGCCAACTTCCTGGCGATGGCCAGCCCGAGCCCGGTGCCATCATGAGTTCGCGTCGAGGAACCATCGACCTGTGCAAATTTCCTAAATATATGGTCGACTTTGTCGGGCGGGATACCGATGCCGGTATCTTCAACTTTGATCAGTAACTCAGCTATAGTGTTATCTTCTGTTTCATTTTTGTCGGTTTTGATTGTGCCCGAGATATCTATCAATACATGGCCGGCATTGGTGAACTTGACGGCATTGCCGAGCAGATTGGTGATAACCTGGCGAATGCGACCGGAATCGCCGACATAATACTCCGGCAGATCAGGCTGGACACGTACTGCCAACTCAAGCTGCTTTTGCTCAGCTCCGGCAGAAACCAGAGCCGCTACATCTTCAACGGCATCGGCCAACTTGAACGGTTGCGGGTCTATCGCCAATCGACCGGCGTCAATCTTGGAAAAATCGAGGATATCGTTGATAATCGTTACCAGTGCCCCACCGGACCTGATGATGACATCTGTGAACATCGTCTGTTTTTCATTTAAGTCGCTTTTGGACAATAGCTCGGCCATGCCCATGACGCCGTTCATTGGTGTTCTGATTTCATGGCTCATATTGGCCAGGAATTCAGACTTCGCCTTGTCGGCCTGTTTGGCGCGTTCGCTTTGCTGCTCAAGATCACGAATTGTTTTATCCAGAACTCGCAAAGGCAAAGTACGCAGGCCATAAAACGTAGCGAGGCCGATCAACAAGCTGAGCAAAGAAAGTTGACCGGTAGAGATCAAAAGCGGCCGGTGACTTGCCGAAACACTCAGGTTTCCGACGACTTCACCATGCACGGTCAATTGTGTTTTGCGTGAATGCAATGGTGGCAGCAGTTTTTTACCGGTTTTAAGGATAACTTCACCGGCAGCATTCTCGACCACCTGTTGAATACCTTCGTGCTGGCGATCAGGCAGTTCGATAAGGCCGATAAGACGGGCCGATTGAAATTCCCACAGATCGCCGCGGACATAAATATATTTTTCGATCCGGCTTGCATTGAGCTTCGCCTTGAAATCCAGCATTGAAATATGATCATTGTGCCGGACCAAATAATAGACAGATGGCAGGCCAAGGACGACAAACAGCGAAACGAAAATTCCGATTCCGTTGACGATTGCTCGAATTGGAATGTTCGTCATACTAATTAAACCTTAAGTCGATCAAGCCATCATTGGTGATTTACGGTACCGGTGCTGCACCGAGTTTGGATAATTCGGCGATGCCGGCGGGCGAGCGCAAAAAAGCGATAAATTTAGCAACGTCTGGAGATGGTTTTTCCGCATGAACGATATAAAGCGTCTTGTAGTAAGGATATTTGCCTGACATCATGGTTTCTACGGTCGGCTTGATGCCGTCAATTGGAAGAATCCGCAACTGGCGTTTTTCCGCCAGCATTTGCAGCAAGGTGCCGCTGGTCAAGGCACCCGGCGTAACTTCGGCCATCATTGCATTATCCTGGTCAGTATGTGCTATCGGCACCTCATCGCGATCACGAGCGGCCATAATCGCCTCGCTCATACCCGGAAAGAAACTCGCCATGAGTTTTGTGTCACTTTCGGTCTTCGGTCGTAAAATGACTTTGACACGCAGACCGTCCGCCCATCTGGCGTCGGCACGACCGTAGTAATTGGCAAATTCAACCCTACGCAAGCCGCCCGAATTAGAATGTGAAGTAACAGCGACAAAGGGTGTGCGCAGGATTGGGCTGGCGACGATGCCTTTTCCATGCTCTTTTTTCTTCAACGCCCGGCTTGAAAAAGAGATATCAACGACACCGGCAGCCACGGCTTTGATGCCGCCGCCGCTTCCCAGGCCTTCGAGGACTTCAATACTGGAGGCTCCAGCCTGCTGCGAATAGACCGCGCCAACGACCCGTGTCATGCCGGTCGAGGCTCCGGTGCCACCGATCCGTAATGGTTTACTAGCGAATGACACACTGGCATGGACGGTAACCGCAATAATAATGGTGCTGGTCACAAGAAATGCCAAAATCATGTCGCCGAAATTATTAAATTTAAGTGCTTGCATAGACAAATCCCCCAGGATCCCAAGTAAGGCTTTAAGGTTGTAGTTTTAAGGATATGGCGAAAAAGGTGAAAAAAGGTTAACGTACAACTGCTGGTAGTTGAATATTTTGGCCGCAAATTACCGGGCAATATGGCAATCTAATACGACTTTCTTGCCCTCGGCCATTTTGGTCAATTCGTGGATTGTGGAAAATAATCTGGGTGGAAGGAGGGCGCTGAAGAAGGATTGCATGACCGGATTTCGCGGTGCCATTTGGGGGATTTGACAAGAAAAATCCAAAGCAGCTGCGGCTCTATGCTTTTGTGTCGGCATTAAACTGCGGATCGACGGGCACCTGAAGCGCGTTGAGCAGGTGATTGGTTCGCGCCGCCGTGGTCACAATTTTCAACAATTCTGCGTGCTCCTGTTCGTTCATGCCACGGGCCTTGGCCGCAGCCGTATGGCTATGAACACAATAGGTGCATGAATTGGCAATTGAAACCGCGAGATAGATCATTTCCTTGGTTTTAAAATCGATCAGGCTTTCGTCGACCAAAACCGACTTTACATCGGCCCAGACGCTTTCAAGCAGATCTGGGTCAAATGCCAGGTAATGCCAAAGATTGTTGATCTTGTCCGTGCCGCGCGCTGACCTGATATCGTCAAAAACAGCTTTGATACGTGGGTTCTGCTCAGCATTATGAATTCTTGAAACCGTCGACAAATTTTTCTCCTATTCTTTCAAAACGACATGGAACCGCACAAGGCAAGTGCTGTATTGCTCCGGGCAATGACGCCAGTCTGCGCTGATTGATTGAACGCCAAACCTGTGGGTAAAATCAACTATCAAATTCCAATCCCAACTTACGGCAACTGCACCAATTTCCTACCTGCTCGGCCGCAAAGTAAGGTTGGTGAAAGTTAATTCAAAACAGAAAGATCAAAGCTCTACCATGCTCATAATTGCTCTAAATTTGTCAAAAATTTCAGGGTGGCGCGATGATGAAATCGCCAAAAGGCTGTATCTCCTGTCAATATAGAGTTATGACAGAGCAATTGCGACACCAGCTTGAAGATCAGCCACGGCCTCAAAGACAACATGCTGCCCCTAAGGTGAAATTTACCTGCGGGTTGCGAATCGTGATGCCGCAGCCGAGTAATCAGCTGAAGATAAAATAATGCAATTGGAGGCGGTGTAATGAGCGCAACATGTCAAGACCGCCAGGGCAACAAGGCACCGGTCATGGATATTGAAACAAGCAATCAAATATTGTTGTTGGAATTGAAAAAATGAGTTCAATCCTGCTGTTGGGTTTTTTGCTTGGCATGCGCCATGCGTTCGAAGCGGACCATGTCGCCGCGGTTGCGACACTTGCCACGCGTGTGAACTCAGTCACAAAAAGCATACAACAGGGCGCAGCCTGGGGACTGGGTCATACGCTGACACTTTTCCTTTTTGGCTCCATCGTCTTGTTCGTTGCCAATATAGTGCCCGAAAACATGGTGAATTGGCTTGAATTTGCCGTCGGGCTTATGTTGATTTTTCTCGGCATAGACGTGATCAGACGCCTTATGCGCGATCGCGTTCACTTTCATGTCCACGCTCATGATACGGGTGATGTTCACTTCCATGCTCATTCGCACAAGGGCGAAAAACGGAAAAATCACGATGCCCAATCTCACCATCATACACACCGAAACGGGTTTCCGTTTCGCGCCCTGCTGATCGGGCTGATGCATGGCATGGCCGGCTCTGCGGCATTGATACTGTTATCCTTGCAGACTGTTTCCTCGCCGTGGCTCGGATTGCTCTATATTGCCTTGTTTGGTGTTGGCTCGATTTTGGGAATGAGCCTGTTTTCCCTGGTCATCGCCATACCGCTGCGCGCCTCGCGCCATCTCACCTGGCTATACGGCAGCCTCCAGGCACTGATTGGCACAGGCACGGTTATTCTCGGTGTTGTAACCTTGTCGCAGACCATCGGTGCGTGATGCCGGCAAAAGGCTAACTCCGCTGATTTTCGTCCACTAGCGTGGCTGCCCCTAGTTTCTAGAACCCATCTTTATTATAGCGCACTGATCAGGAAGGTGCCGTGCTGCTTGGGAGTCGTTTTTTTTTTTGCCGTGAATTTAGATTAGTGGGTGGTATCGGGGTAATAAATGCTATCAATAGGGTTTTTCTTTTTATGGCTTTATCAAAGCTTTTCAAAAGATAATTATATGAATCAGAC
>JAJFHR010000276.1 GCA_021775515.1 Hyphomicrobiales bacterium
GCGATTTGAATGACTTCAAAACCATCATGGACTTTGGCGAAATTGTTCAAAGTCCCGAAAGGTTGAAACTGCTTTTGTGCCTCACTGTCGCCGACATTAAATCAGTCGGGCCGGGGGTTTGGAATGGCTGGAAGGGGGAACTTCTTAGAACCCTTTATTATGAGGTCGAACCGGTTATTTCTGGAGGCCATACAACAATCACCCGTAAAGCCCGCCTGGCCGGGGCCGAGGAAGAACTGAAACAGGCGCTGGCTGACTGGCCGCACAAAGACCGGCAGATGATCCTTGATAAACATTATCCGCCCTACCTGCTCAATGTTGATCTTGAACGCAAAATTATCCATGCGGAAATGATCAGACAGGCGGCCAAGGACCCTCAGCCGCTGGTCACCCGTTTCAGCACCGACCGATTTACGGAAGTTACCGAAATAACAGTTTTTGCTGTCGATCATCCCTCGCTTCTCGCTATTGTCACAGGAGCGTGTGCTGCAGCCGGGGCAAATATTGTTGACGCACAGATTTACACCACGACAGATGGTATGGGGTTAAATTCAATTTTCATCCAGCGCGAATTTACCCGCCCGCAGGATGAAGAAAAACGCGCCAAACGCATTGCTGCAACGGTAGAAAAAGCCTTGCGCGGCGACGTCAAATTGCCTGACATCGTAAAATCTCGCGATAAACCCAAAGGCCGGCTGAAAGCGTTCAGTGTTGATCCATCGGTAATTATCGACAATAGCCGTTCGAATATATTCACTGTCTTGGAAGTAAGAGGGCTCGATAGGCCCGGGCTTTTATTCGAGCTGACAAGCGCACTGTACGAGCTCAACATTAATGTCGGCTCAGCCCATATTGCCACGTTTGGCGAACGCGCTGTCGATGTATTTTACGTCAAGGATTTGACCGGATTGAAAATTACCAACCAGCAACGTCAAGCAAAAATAAAGCAGCGTCTGTTATCCGTATTTGAGCGGCAGAAGTCCAAACCCGCCACCGGCGGCAAAAATTCCCGCCAACTAACACCGGCGGAATGAGCCCGAATTGATGAGATATTTGACGTCATGAGCCTAATGCGTTCAGCTGCTTTGGTTGGCGGCATGACCATAATCAGCAGAATTCTCGGTTTTGTCCGCGATGTGTTGATTGCTGGCGTATTGGGAACTGGCCCCATTGCCGATGCTTTTTTTGTCGCCTTCAGATTTCCCAACCTCTTCCGTCGATTGTTTGGCGAAGGGGCGTTCAATTCAGCATTCATTCCCCTGTTTGCGAAGCGGCTTGAAAATGACGGCGTTCAGGAAGCGCGCCGATTTGGCGAACAGGTTGTCAGCGTACTCGCCTTTGCCCTCATCATTTTTACAGTTGTTGCAGAGCTGCTGATGCCGCTTTTGGTTTTTCTTCTGGCGCCGGGTTTTAAAGATGACCCGGTAAAGTTTGATCTTGCGGTGTTACTTACACGGATAGCGTTTCCCTATCTCCTGTTTATGTCGCTGGTAGCGTTTTTAAGCGGTGTTCTAAACAGTCTGGGCCGTTTTGCCGCTGCCGCCGCAGTCCCCATTTTGCTCAATGTCGTATTGATATCCATATTACTGTCAGTTGTTGTTTTCATCGCGGAAGATCAACGACAGGCGGGTATTTTGCTGGCCTGGGGTGTTTTTGCAGCCGGTGCCTTGCAATGGCTAATGCTGGTTGTCGCAGCAAAGCGGGCCGGTATGACATTCAAACTGCGCCGGCCGAAGCTTACGCCAGGTGTAAAAAGATTGCTCGTGCTCGGCATTCCCGGTGTAATTGCCGGAGGTATTACCCAGATCAATATTCTGATCGGGACAATCATCGCCTCATTGCAGGAAAGTGCGGTCTCCTTCCTCTATTACGCTGACCGCATCTATCAACTTCCCCTGGGGGTCGTAGGAATTGCCATCGGCGTGGTTTTGTTGCCCGAACTTTCCCGCCACTTAATGGCCGGAAAAAAACAGGCTGCAGAAAACTCGCAAAACCGCGCGCTGGAGTTTTCAATGTTGTTGACGTTGCCTGCTGCTGTGGCCCTTGCGGTTATTCCCGTACCGATACTAACTGTTTTATTCGAACGCGGCGCCTTCAACCATGCCGCCACCCTGGCTACTTCACAGGCCTTGGTGGCCTTTGCAATCGGGCTTCCGGCCTTTGTGCTTAACAAGATATTTTCACCAGGATTTTTTGCCCGCGAGGATACCAAAACGCCGATGATCTATGCCGGGGTCGCTGTTGCCGTCAACATTACCGCCAGTCTGGCACTTTTCCCGTTTTACCAACATGTCGGCATTGCCATTGCAACGTCACTTGCCGGCTGGATAAATACCGCTCTGCTGGCTTTTACATTGTTCAGGCGCAATCAGTTCACAATTGACAAAAGGCTCAAGTCCAGACTGTGGATCTTTGTCATGTGCGCACTTAGCATGGGCGCTATTTTGTGGCTAAGTGCACAATATCTTTCACCTGCCATCGCGCAAAGTGACAATCTGATTGAGAAAATTTTGCTCCTGTCAGTCTTGATTTTTGCCGGCCTTGGCGTGTTTTTCGGCCTGTGCAATGTCACCGGCGCATTTAAATTTTCAGATCTCCGCGCCATACTAAAGCGTTCCTAGAGATTATTTGATCTTGCGCTGGGACAAGGGGTTGGGCATAAACCCGGGCGGATCAATTGAACGATGTGTATTCGTACAAGCGAGGAATATATGAGTGCTGGGTTACAACGTGTTTTTTCAGGTGTTCAGCCTACCGGAGACCTGCATTTAGGCAATTATCTTGGAGCGATCAAAAATTTTGTCACGCTGCAGGATACCCACGATTGCATTTATTGCGTCGTGGATATGCATGCGTTAACCGAGTGGCAGGACCCAGCGGCACTTGTCGCCAATACTCGTGAAGTAACGGCGGGGTTTCTGGCCAGCGGGATTGATCCCAAATCTCATATAGTTTTTAACCAGAGCCAAGTGTCAGCCCACGCCGAGCTTGCCTGGATTTTCAATTGTGTTGCCCGCATGGGTTGGCTTAACCGCATGACCCAGTTCAAGGAAAAGGCCGGCAAAAATCGCGAAAACGCCTCAGTTGGCCTGTTCACATACCCAAATCTTATGGCCGCCGATATCCTCGCCTACAAGGCAACACATGTGCCGGTTGGTGAAGATCAAAAGCAGCATTTGGAGTTGGCCCGGGATATTGCGCAGAAATTCAACAATGATTTTGCCAGTTCTATTCAGGCACATGGTCTCGCGGAAACGTTTTTTCCAATTACCGAGCCGTTGATTACCGGACCGGCAACGCGGGTCATGTCGCTACGCGATGGGTCGAAAAAGATGAGCAAATCTGACCCCTCAGACATGTCGCGTATTAATCTGACAGATGACCGTGACACGATTGCCAAAAAAATCAGAAAAGCCAAAACAGATCCTCTCAACATACCTTCAGAAGAAAACGGACTGGAAGCACGGCCTGAAGCTGATAATCTTGTGGGTATCTTTGCGGCCTTGTCAAACCAGCCCAGAGGCGAAGTTCTCAAACAGTTTGGTGGAAAACAGTTCTCTGAATTCAAGCCCGCCCTGGCTGAATTGGCTGTTGAAGTTTTAGGCCCGATAGGCATGGAAATGGCTAGATTTGCCGATGATCCCGGCTATATCGATGGGGTATTAAATAACGGTGCTCAGCGCGCGTCTGAAATAGCAGCACCAATTATGCGCGATGTAAGGCGCATTGTCGGTTACATAGGTTAAATTTGAAAAATATAAAGCTAGATATCATTCTTTGTTCTTGCCGCGAATTACCTCCGATGGCAGCATGGTCGCCATGAATAAAGGGAAAAAACGTAAAAGCCTCGAAGCGGGCCACAACAGAAAATTTCTGGTTGTCGTTGATGGCACACCGGAGTGCCGGCGGGCGCTGCATTTTGCCGTTCGCCGCGCCGAACACTCCGGCGGCAGCGTTGTCTTGTTAACTGTCATTTCTCCGGCAGACTTTCAACATTGGCTTGGTGTCGAAAACATTATGCGCGAAGAAGCGCGGGTTGAAGCCGAAGAAATGCAAAACCGCATGATACTTGAGGCAAAAACATATGCCAATCTGACGCCGGAGCCTTTAATTCGCGAAGGCGAAAAGGCAGAGGAAATCTTGGCCCTCATCGAAGAAGATGAGGACATCGCTATTCTGGTGTTAGGTGCCTCGACGGATTCCTCGGGTCCCGGCCCCCTGGTTTCAATGCTGGCAGGCGGCAATTCTGCTACATTTCCCATACCCGTTACCATTGTGCCAGGAGACTTGACCGACGAAGAAATTGATGCCTTGGCCTAAATCCGGACAAAAACAAAAAAATAAAATTTTACTCTTCGCTTGCGTCCATTCGTAGTTTAGAATTAGTTGAAACTACCCAATCGTGTCCCTACGTACGTTTAAGTAATGTTAGGGGATCGATAACCGAAATGAGAAGAATATGTTTATTCAAACCGAAGCAACACCAAATCCGGCAACTTTGAAGTTCCTGCCCGGCCGCACGGTTCTGGGTGACAAGACGCGAGATTACCGTGATCGTGAAGCTGCCGAACAATCTCCGCTGGCTGCCCGCTTGTTTGATATTAACAATGTATCTGGGGTCTTTTTCGGATCAGACTTCATCACTGTGACTAAGGACGAAGGAGAATGGCAGCTCCTCAAGCCAGCCATTCTCGGCACGATTATGGAATATTTCATGACCGGTGCCCCCTTGGTGCTGGACGACGAGCCGGATAAATCAGGTACAGAATTTTTTGATGATGCCGATAGTGAAATTGTCTCGACCATCAAGGAACTGCTGGATACCCGGGTCAGGCCCGCAGTTGCCCAGGATGGTGGCGACATAACCTTTCAGGGTTTCGAAGGTGGTATCGTATTCCTGCATATGCAAGGTGCCTGTGCCGGTTGCCCGAGCTCTACGGCTACGTTGAAACATGGAATTGAGAACTTGTTGAAACACTTTGTACCGGAAGTAAAAGAAGTGCGGCCGGTCGCATAGTTTTGTTTTTTGCAACTCAATGATCGTCTTGTCATTCGATACATCTCTGGCGGCGTGTTCGGCTGCAATCGTCGATGTTGGCGAACGCCAGCATGTTTTGGCTTGCGCTTATTGCGAGCCGGGAAAGGGCCATGCGGAAATCCTCCTGGAGATGATTTCCGGGGTCATGGCCGAGGCGAAGTTAGGGTTTGGCGATATAAAATGCCAGGTAATAACTCTCGGTCCAGGATCATTTACCGGTGTGCGGGTGGCGCTTTCGGCAGCGCGCGGGTTTCGTATTGCACATAACATCCCGATCTGCGGTGTCACAACGCTGCAGGCGATTTCTGCAAATATTGCACAATTGACTCAACCGGCCTGTCGATCTTCGACAGCTGTGATTGTTGATGCTCGCCGAAATGAGGCCTATGTGCAGGTTTTTGATGCCGATTCAAATCCCCTGTGCGATCCGACCCTGCTGCGAGTAGACCAGCTTGATGACTGGTTGACACCCTGGAAGGCTGAACCTCTTAATTTAATCGGAACCGGTGTCAAACTCCTAACCGCTGGATCCAGACCGTTGCCGGATTGCTGGCTGGCGCGGGAAGAATATTCCCTGCCCGATGCTGCCAATTTTGCCCGGCTTTTAAAGGAAGTCGATATGGACGATGCCCCGCCCGAACCGCTCTATTTGCGCAAACCCGACGCCAAACCGCAAACAATCGGCCAATCACATGTCGCCAACGGGAAATAACTTCCCCTCCGGGCATAATAATCTCCGCTTCGAAGAAGTCAGTCACTGTCATTGCCGGGTTTTAGAGGCTCTGCATCAAACATCATTTGCTAAACCGTGGACAGCAGACGCTTTTGAACAGCTGCTGTCTCACCCCGGTACTATCGGCTGGATAGCAATACAGCCAAAGGTGCAACCCCTGGGTATGATTGTCATCAGAAGAGTTGAGGATGAAGCTGAAATACTGACCTTTTGCGTAGATCCGGAATACCGGCGGCGAAATATAGCTACACGGATGATTAATCATGGCTTGTCGGTTTGTCGAAAGATGGGTAGTGAAAAAATGTTCCTCGAAGTAGCTGAAGACAACCGGGCCGCGCTTGATTTATACTGTGGCTGTGGCTTCAAGATTGTCGGAAAAAGAGCAGGTTATTACCGCTCGCCCGGCAAGTTGGCAAAGGCTGCGCTAATCATGGAACGCAAATTCTGAGCTTTAAATTTTTTGGCGCAGCTGCGCTAATTTTTCTGTATTTTGAGAAAAAAAATGTTATCCCGGGGAGAATAGGATATAGGGTGATCAGAGTTTCCTGGGATTGAGTAGATGAGCCGGATCGAAAGACTGTGCATCAAACAAGGTATGCGAATGACGGAACAGCGCAAAATTATAGCGCGCGTTCTCTCAGAGGCGGATGATCATCCCGATGTTGAAGAAGTTCATTCTCGCGCCGCCAAAATTGATAACCGTATTTCCATCGCAACCGTATATCGAACAGTGAGCCTGTTTGAAGATGCCGGAATATTGGAACGTCACGACTTTCGCGACGGCCGGTCGAGGTATGAGCAGGTTTCCGAGGATCATCATGACCATCTGATCGACCTGCAAAGCGGGACCGTCATTGAATTTAGCAATCAGCAAATTGAACGTCTTCAGGAACTGGTGGCAAAGGAGTTGGGTTACAAGCTTGTCGATCACCGCTTGGAGTTGTATTGTGTTCCTCTGGAGAGTTCAGGAGATCAGAAATAGAATCTGTTAGGCTGTTAGGGCGCAAGTATTGAGTAAGCCTGTATTTGGAGATTTGTCGAGGGTTTTGCGGCTGGCAATTTGTCAGACCGGCATTTTGATATTAAATGTTTCCTCACATAAGCTTAAAGTCATGTGGGGCGCAAAATGACCGGAATTAGGGCAGGTAGCCGCGCGTTTATACTGATTTCGATAACCTTGCCGTTGTTGCTGGTTCAGTTGATCATGTTCAAACTTGGACCAAACTGGTCAGGGACTATCCCTATTTTATACCATCGTCTTTGTTTGCGGGTCTTGGGTGTGAAGATACGTGTAATTGGACGGCCACTGGCCGAAGGACCCTGTCTGGTCGCGTCAAATCACGTGTCCTGGCTCGATATTACGGTGCTGGGCTCTTTGACAGAATTGTCATTCGTAGCCAAGAAGGAAGTTGCTGGCTGGCCGATATTTGGCCTATTTGCCAAACTGCAACGATGCCTCTTTGTTGACCGCGCCAAAAGAACCGCGACAGCGGAGTTTAGGGAAAACATGCGCAAACGATTGGACGACGGTGATCGGTTGGTGCTGTTTCCCGAAGGAACGAGCAGTGATGGCAATCGGGTTTTACCTTTCAGGAGCGCCTTGATGAGTGCGGCTGAAATGCCGGTTTCCGATATGCTTGGAGGCGCGGTTCGTCCGATAAAAGTACAACCGCTTTCCATCGCCTACACTCGCCTGCATGGGTTGCCGATGGGGCGGCAGTATCGCCCCTATTTCGCCTGGTATGGTGATATGGAAATGGCACCCCATTTATGGGATGTTTTGAAACTCGGTCCTTGTGATGTCACAATTCACATACATGAAACTGTCACTATGGAGCAAATTGGCAATCGTAAGGCCCTGGCCAGATATTGTGAATCCAAGGTAAAACAGGGTGTCTTGGCAGCACTTAGAGGCAGGCCGTTTGAAGAAATAGAACTAAAATCTATGGAAGAGCCTGACGGTGCGGCCGCATGAGTTCTGATTTGATGAATTTTAGGCAACCCAAAAACAGTAAGATTGATGTCCAACAATAAAAAACTCTATATCAAAACCTACGGCTGTCAGATGAATGTTTATGATTCTGAACGCATGGCCGATGTTTTATCCCCCCTCGGGTATAACCTGAGTGAGAGTGGGGAAGATGCGGATATCGTCATCTTGAACACCTGCCACATCCGCGAAAAGGCAGCGGAAAAGGTTTATTCAGAACTCGGGCGCCTCAAAAAACTTAAAAACAAGAGGTTAGAGCAAGGTAAATCAACCATTATCGGCGTAGCCGGCTGCGTTGCCCAGGCCGAAGGTGAGGAGATGCTTAATCGTGCCCCGGTCGTTGATTTATTGGTCGGACCGCAAGCCTATCATCGGTTGCCTAATCTGATTAATAAAATTGAAGCGGGTCAAAGAGGATTGCTCGAAGTAGATTTTCCCGCCGAAGATAAATTTGAAAATATTCCGGCCGCTGAAAGTGACAGGATAATTGCGCGCGGCCCCACGGCTTTTGTGACGGTGCAGGAAGGCTGCGATAAATTTTGTACATTCTGTGTTGTACCCTACACCCGTGGTTCTGAATTTTCCCGGCCGGTTGAAAAAATTATCGAAGAAACCAGGCGTCTGTGCGCGGCTGGAGTGAAGGAAATTACGCTTCTTGGACAAAACGTAAATGCCTATCATGGTGAAAACAGCGTTGGTGAAAGCTGGTCTTTGGGGCGTTTGCTTTATGCTCTGGCCGAAGTGCCGGGTCTGGAGCGCTTGCGCTATACCACCAGCCACCCCCTGGATATGGACGATACCCTGATTGCAGCGCACGGCGATTTGCCACAACTTATGCCGTATTTGCATCTGCCGATACAATCTGGATCCGACCGGATTCTAAAAGCGATGAACCGCAAACATACGACTGAAATCTATTACGATGTGATCGAGCGTATGCGCAAGGTGCGGCCGGACATTGCCTTGTCTTCAGATTTTATTGTCGGCTTTCCTGGCGAAAGCTCTGAAGATTTTGCAGCAACCATGCAATTGGTTTGCGACATCGATTATGCCCAGGCGTTTTCTTTCAAGTACAGCTCAAGACCGGGGACACCGGCTGCAGACATGGACGATCAGGTTGCCGAAAATGTTAAATCTGAACGCCTTACCGAATTGCAGGCGTTATTGCGCCAACAACAGCAATCTTTCAACAAAACTTGTCTGGGGCGCAAACTTCCGGTGTTATTCACAGGACAAGGCCGTAAACTGGGGCAACTGATCGGCAGGTCACCCTATTTGCAGCCGGTCCATGCTGATGCACCACAAGAATTCATCGGCACCATCCAAGATGTTGAGGTGATCGCGGTCGGCGTAAACAGTCTATCGGGTCAATGTGAAGGTGATCGTACCGAGATTGAGCTGGCCAGCGGTGGCCAGGTCAACCAACCTTTCCGGGAGGGGGCAACAGCGCTTTGAGCCAGACAAAACCCGCAACTAAATCACGAACTTCTAAAAATTCAGTCTCAGGCACAAAATCTCGCGGGCGGCAAAAGACCGGCGCCGGCAAGACGCTTGAAGTGGTCTTCGACGATAACCGCCTGCTTTCTGCTCTTCTCGGCAAACATGATGAGCATTTGGCCTTGATTGAATCGCATCTCGAGGTTGTCGCCACACCGCGTGGAAATATTGTCGCTCTTGCCGGAGCCCAGGAGGAGTGTGAAACCGCCAAACAGGTCTTGGATGACCTGTATGACCGGTTGAGCCAGGGCCTCGAAGTCGGCCCCGGCGATGTTGAAGGAGCAATTAGAATTGCCTTGTCGCGAGGGACCAAAAAAGCTGACAGCAAGCATTCTTATTCCGGCAGTGTGCGCATCGAAACGAGAAAACGTACGGTTACGCCAAGGTCTGCTGCTCAAAGCGATTATATTCAGGCCTTGTTGAGCAAAGAGCTGGTTTTTGGCACAGGTCCGGCAGGTACGGGTAAAACCTATCTCGCTGTTGCCGTTGCTTCCGCCGCCTTGATGGCGGGGAAGGTTGACCGCATCATTTTATCCCGGCCCGCAGTTGAGGCCGGCGAGAGATTGGGATTCTTGCCCGGTGATCTTCGTGAAAAAGTTGATCCCTACCTTCGCCCCTTGTTTGATGCACTCTATGATATGATGTTATCTGACAAAGTGATCCGCGGTATGGAGACCGGAGAAATTGAGATTGCGCCGCTTGCTTTTATGCGCGGGCGAACCTTATCTAATTCCTTTATCATTCTTGATGAGGCTCAAAACTGTACGCAGGAGCAAATGAAGATGTTTTTGACCCGGTTGGGAGAAGGCTCTTACATGGTGGTCACCGGAGATCCCAGCCAAACGGATTTACCCTCCGGCACGGTTTCTGGATTATCTCAGGCGGTCGGCTTGCTCGGTGATCTCAATGGCGTTGCCCATGTAGCGTTCAGCGATGCAGATGTGGTCAGGCATTCCCTCGTTGCTCGTATAGTCAGGGCCTATGATCAACTGGGCCGCAAAAAATCGAAATGAACTTTCTTTTGGCAACAATTTACGCCCAAGAAGACCGGTCTCGACGTTGTTATGTTGATTGAAATTAGCAAAGAATTCGATGAATGGTCGAAAATGCCCAAGCTGAAAAACTGTATTGTCAGGGCAGCCGAGGCGGCAATTGCATCCCAGGATGAAAGTTATACAAAAGAAGCCGAATTGAGCATCCTGCTGACCTCAGACCAGGCAGTTCGCAAATTAAATCTGACATACCGCGGCTTTGATAAACCGACGAATGTTTTGTCTTTCCCCGGCGAAATTGCCACAAATGCGGAAAACCGCTCCGCTCTATTGGGTGATATCGTCTTGAGTTATCAAACTATAGCCGCGGAAGCTGAGCAACAGCATAAAAGTTTTGAAGACCATGTATCTCATCTGATTGTTCATGGTGTGTTGCATCTTTTGGGGCACGATCATTTAGATGATGTATCAGCACAGGACATGGAGCTTCTGGAAG
>JAJFHR010000277.1 GCA_021775515.1 Hyphomicrobiales bacterium
CAGTGAGACCGGTCAGGCCGGGCACCCAAAAAACATTATCATGTTGACGGCTGATGCTTTTGGCGTGCTGCCGCCGATTGCCCGCCTGACACCCTGTCAGGCAATGTACCACTTCTTGTCGGGCTACACGGCTAAAGTTGCCGGCACCGAAAAAGGTCTCACCGAGCCGCAAGCAACTTTTTCGACCTGCTTTGGTGCCCCGTTTATGCCGCGGCATCCAAGTGTTTATGGCAACCTCCTGCGCGACCTGATTGCCAAACACAATGTAAACTGCTGGCTGGTGAATACCGGCTGGACCGGAGGCAAATACGGCGTTGGTTCGCGCATGCCGATCAAAGCGACCCGAGCACTGCTGACGGCTGCACTTGATGGCAGCCTGAATGATGTTGATATGCGCATTGATGCCAACTTCGGCTTTGAAGTTCCTGTTGAACTTGACGGCATAGATGCCAAAATACTGACGCCGCGCAAAACCTGGGACGATCCGCTGGCCTATGACGAACAGGCTGAAGCTCTGGTACAAATGTTCATCGATAATTTCGAAAAATTCGAGAACTATGTTGACCCAGATGTCCGCGATGCTGCACCTGCGCTGGGGAAAGCCGCTGAATAATACTGGCATGAAATGACGCTCGTTGCGCCCAAAGGAGCCGTTGCCGCAGGACACGACGTTACCGCTCGTGCAGCAATTGATATGCTTCAGAAAGGCGGCAACGCATTTGATGCCACCCTTGCCGCTCTTTTTGCTTCGTGTGTATGTGAACCGGTCTTATCATCCTTAGGTGGCGGCGGTTTTCTTATGGCGCACGAAGCTGAAAGCCCGCGAACCACCCTGTTTGATTTTTTTGTTCAAACACCGCGAGAAAAACGCTCAGCTGAGGATATTGAATTTGACCCTATATATGCGGATTTCGGCACCACTCAGCAAAAATTCCTGATCGGTATGGGGTCAAGTGCTACGCCGGGCTTCGTCTCGGGATGTTTCGACGTTCACAACGCCTTGTGCACATTGCCGATTGAGACAATTGTTGAACCCGCCATAAAGGCAGCCCGGCTCGGTGTGGTGATGACGGCTTTTAATGCCCGTCTGTTTAATATCGTCGGTCCTATTCTGCTGTTCAGCGCTGGAACACGGAAAAATTTTGCACCAAACGGCGACCTGCTGGGGGAAGGTGAAATTTATAAAAACCCTGAACTTGCCGAGACCTTAACAACTCTGGCGATAGATGGTTCTGATTTTTTCTACAAAGGCAGCGTGTGTGAAGAGATTATGGCGCTTACACAGAATTTGGGCGGGCATTTATCGCCAGCAGATTTGAGCTCGTATAAAACCGAAAAACGCCGCCCGCTTGTCCAGCCCTTTGGCGGTAGCGGCGAGGTGTTTCTCAATCCGCCGCCATCATCTGGCGGTTGTCTGATCGGTTTTGGTCTGGCCCTGGCCGAGCAGATTGATCCCGGCGGCGATCATTTTGCGCCGCACATGGTCGCAAGGATATTACAGGCAACCGATCACACCCGCCAACAGATATTCGATGATCCCGGTATGGCTTTACGCGACAGCAATATTGCCAAAGCCCTAGCAAGTATAAAAACCCAAACCATCACAACCAAGGGCACCACCCATATCAGCGTCATTGATGCGGCTGGTAACGCGGCAGCGGCAACGGTTTCCAACGGCGAAGGCAACGGCCATATGATTGGCGATTATGGTTTCATGCTCAACAATATGCTGGGCGAAGAAGACCTCAGCCCGCAAGGGTTTCATCAATGGGCACATGATGTGCGATTATCGTCAATGATGGCGCCCACCTATGTGCGCGATCGCAACGGTACTTTATCCGTACTGGGGAGCGGGGGAGCAAATCGTATTCGGTCGGCCATGTTACAGACCTTGCTCAGAATTAAAGCCGGGCAAGATCCTCACAGTGCGATAAACGCGGCACGGCTTCATTTTGAAGATGGTAAAATGGATATAGAAAACTGGATCAACGAAAAAAACCTGGCGCCGGTTCTGGCCGATTTTCCCAATGCCTGTTTGTGGGATGAAGCAAATATGTTTTTCGGCGGCGTCCACATCGCGCAAAGGGATGTTGCCGGGAATTTTGATGGCCTCGGTGATCCGCGGCGTGATGGCTGTTTTCTGATTGCTGAATAAACATCAAACACCGGAAGTAAACAGGCGCTCAAGTTGCCGATTGATCGCGAAAATCATCTGCGGTGAAAATCGACAACAATTGAAGATCCCGTTGGGCGAAAGCATCGGCTGCGCCTTCCAGCCGGTCAACCAGGGTGAGGACGGTATCGACTACGCCACCAAGCTTGCGAATGGTATCGACGGCCTGAAGGGCACTGCCACCTGAGGTGGTGACGTCTTCGACAACCAGCACACGGGCGCCTTTTAGATCATTAACGTCAAAAATACTGTCAATTCGATTTTGCGTGCCATGGGCTTTGGCTTCCTTGCGGACAAAAAACACCTTCTGCGGCTTACCCCGCGCAGCACTGACCGGAGCGATAGAACACACAATGGGTACGGCCCCCATTTCAAGGCCCCCGACAAATTTAAATTCACCGGCATCACATACCTGCAGACAAAGATTAGCAATCAACAAAGCCCCTTGCGGGTCAACCATCGTGGGTTTCATGTTAAAATAAAACGTGCTTGACCGGCCGGAAGACAGGGTTACCTGGTTACCCTTCGAAAAAGACCGGTGTTTTATGATTTCGCGTAGTTCATTCCAGTTTACCTGGTCGTAAGTTATGGATAAAGGTGCGGTGGTCATGGTATTTCCCCGGCAAGTTTTAAACTGCCGGACCCTATCAGAGGCGATTTCCAGTCAGCAAGATAAGACCGTCGAAATCCCCCGTTATTTGTGCCGAAGGCAGCTATAACTAGTGGGCCTCTTCCCAATTGCCGGCGGCGCGCGCATCCACTTTCAGCGGCACGGATAAGGACAAAGCCGGCTCGCAGGCATTTTCCATGGTGCGGCTGACGGCCTCAATAACCTTATCGACATTGTCCTCCGCCACTTCAAAGATCAGTTCATCATGTACCTGCAACAGCATTTTTGCCTCCAGGCCGTCTTGCTGCAAAGCGGGCGGCATGGCGATCATGGCGCGGCGGATGATGTCGGCCGCACTGCCCTGAATTGGCGCATTAATAGCGGCTCGTTCCAAAAAACCACGGTGGGCAGGATTTTTGGAATTGATTTCGGGATAATGCACCTTGCGGCCAAAAATGGTTTCGACAAAACCGTTGCTGCGGCAGAATTCCTTGGTGCTTTCCATATAGTCCTGAATGCCGGGAAAGCGGTCAAAATAAGTATCGATATAGGTCTTGGCTTCACCTCTTGAAATACCCAGCTGATTGGACAGACCAAAGGCGGAAATGCCATAAATAATACCAAAATTAATTGCCTTGGCGCGGCGGCGGACGCTCGGGTCCATGTCTTGAACCGGCACACCAAACATTTCAGACGCCGTCATGGCGTGAATATCCAAACCATCGGCGAACGCCTGTTTCAATGACGCTATATCAGCAATATGTGCCAATACCCGCAGTTCGATCTGACTGTAGTCCGCACTGATCAGCTTGTGGCCATTTTCGGCAACGAAGGCCGAGCGAATTTTGCGGCCCTCGGCCGTACGAACCGGGATATTCTGCAGATTTGGATCGCTCGATGACAGACGTCCGGTAGTGGTTGCTGCCAGGGAATATGACGTGTGCACCCGGCCGGTCTCAGGATTTATAAAACCCGGCAAGGCGTCGGTATAGGTGCTTTTAAGTTTGGCCAGTTGGCGCCAGCCCAACACTTTTATCGGCAGGTCATGTCCTTGGGCTGCCAGGGCTTCAAGGACATCGGCACCTGTTCCCCAGGCACCCGTCTTGGTCTTTTTTCCACCCTCCAACCCCATCTTGTCGAAGAGTATTTCTCCTAATTGTTTGGGCGATGCGATGTTGAAGGTTTCACCGGCAAGTTCATGGATTTGTGCCTCCAGACCGGCCATGGTTTGAGCAAAATCTCCCGACAGCCGGGCCAAAACGGTTCGATCAACCTTAATCCCCTCCCGCTCCATGTTCACAAGGACTGGAACCAGCGGTCGCTCTAGAGTTTCGTATAGCGTTTTCTTTCGCTCGGAAATCAGGCGTGGTTTTAAAATCTCAAACAGGCGCAAAGTAATATCAGCATCTTCCGCGGCATATCCTGCCGCTTTGTCGACGGGGACCAGATCAAATGTGATTTGAGATTTTCCTGAGCCCGCTACATCCTTGAAAGCGATTGGTTTATGCCCGAGGTGACGCAAGGACAACTCATCCATGCCATGGTTTCCCCGTCCGGCATCAAGGGCATAAGACATCAACAAGGTGTCGTCCAGCGGCTTAAGCGCGACGTCATAGCGGCTGAGAACAAGCGCATCATATTTCAGATTTTGCCCAATCTTGAGCACAGTTTCCGCCTGCAGAAGTGGTCTGAGCAGTTCCAGAGCTTCGTGCATCGGGATCTGGTCAACAACATCACCGTCAAACGCCAGGCCCTCGCCGCTTCTGTGTCCTAACGGGATATAACAGGCCTTACCTGCTTCAACGCACAAGGAAATGCCGACAAGTTCAGCCTGCATGGCGTCCAAAGATGTTGTTTCAGTATCAATGGCAACCGCGCCATGATCCTGCGCTTTGTCAATCCAACTTTTCAGACGATCTAAAGATGTTACGGTTTCGTAATTATCCTTAATAACAGGCAATGACGATAGTTTTTCTCGGATAAACTCCGCGACAACTGCCGGGTTTCCTCCAGTAGCAACAGCCTCATCACCCTCGATAACCGCCTTATTTACCGGCTTTTGTTGGGTGGCTCCATTGATGGTGGTGCTGGACTTGATTGATGAGGGATCGACCGATAGTTTTTCAGCCATGCGACGCGTAAGCGTGTTAAACTCCATGGAATTCAAAAAATCGATCAAAATCTCGGGATCAGGCTCCTTAACGGCAAAGTCATCCAGCGATATCTCCACAGGAACATTGTCGTCCAGGGTTACCAGGGTGCGGCTGATACGGGCCTGATCGGCAAACTCAATCAGATTTTCTCGCCGTTTGTTCTGCTTTATTTCGGCTGCGTTCTCCAGCAAACTATCAAGGTCGCCATATTCATTTATCAGCAGGGCGCCGGTTTTTACACCGATACCGGGAACTCCGGGAACGTTGTCGGCTGAATCACCGGCCAAGGCCTGGACATCTATAACCCTTTCGGGTCCGACTCCAAATTTTTCGAATACTTCAGGCTCATTTATGCGGCGATTTTTCATCGTATCCAACATTTCGATCAACGGCCCGACTAATTGCATCAAATCCTTATCGGAAGAGACAATCGTGACTTTGGCTCCGAGCGCTTCTGCCTGGCGGGCATAAGTAGCGATGAGGTCGTCGGCCTCGAACCCCTCCATTTCCAGACATGGGACGTTAAAGGCGCGGACGGCTTCACGAATGATCGGAAACTGAGGCACTAAATCCTCAGGAGTTTCGGGGCGATGTCCCTTATAGTCAGGATAGATCTCGTTGCGAAATGACTTTGATGATGCATCAAAAATGACGGCAAAGTGACTGGGACGATCGGTATTCCTGGTATCCTGCAACAGCTTGTTGAGCATATTGCAAAATCCGCTGACAGCACCCACCGGCAGGCCATCGCTCTTGCGGGTCAGGGGCGGCAAGGCGTGATAGGCGCGGAAGATATACCCTGAGCCATCTATCAGGTAGAGATGATCGCCCGCTTTAATTTTTTCCGGTGAGGCGGTTTTTGAGGTGGTGTTATTGTGTTTAGTCATGCCGGTTACTATGCCATGGCGCGGGTCTAATTAAACCTACAATTTTGCTAGCGCCTTGGTTTGCTTTGACCTGTCCACAGCAAGCGAGAATTTTATGGCGCAAGATAGGTATGGTGTTATCGCCAGAGATATAACGGCGGGCGCCCGCGTTCTTTTGGACAATTAACCTGGCTTATGGTTCACACAAACCTTGCACAGAGACAAGACTAGTCGTAAGTTCGGCGCCATTGCGCACCCGTAGCTCAGCTGGATAGAGCGCTGCCCTCCGAAGGCAGAGGTCGCACGTTCGAATCGTGCCGGGTGCGCCAATAATTTTTGGCCCGTTCGGGAGACATCGGTTACAGTTTATACTTGAGACATGGGTAACACTTTTGATCGGAATGGATTTGCAAGTGGTTCCAATCAGCCTATCTCATCATCGAAATATTCTAAATCATATTCCCTAAAGCTTACCAGCCAGATTTAGTCGGCTGTTTGTTTGAAGTCAATGGTTCGCCGGCAACGACCCGGCTGAGATTGATCTCCTGCCGGTGTGGTTTTAAATGTCAAAGAAGATGGTTTCGCCTTCGCCTTGCAGGTGGATATCGAAGGTAAAAATATCGCCTTTGCGCCGGCCGATCAACGTCTCGACCCGGACCTGGTGTTCGATGCGCAGCAAAATTGGATCTTGGGCATTTGCTGTTTCTTCGTCGGAAAAATACATACGCGTATTCAAGCCGAGATTAATCCCCCGGGCGACAATCCAAAAACTGATATGAGGTGCCTGCATCCGGCCATCGGGAAAAGGAACAAATCCTGGTTTGATGGTTTTAAACCGATAAACACCGGTTTCCAGATCGGTTGGCTGGCGCCCCCATCCGGTAAAGTTGGGGTCTGCATCGCCGCGCGTTTCAGCAGGGCTATTATAGAGCCCGTTGTTATCTGCCTGCCAGATTTCGACCAGCGCGTCTTTTAGCGGTGTTCCGGTTCCATCAAAAATCTTACCCTCGATGTCAATGCGGTCGCCAAGCGTTTTCTCGTTCACCATTGAGGCACCGAGATCGGCGGGATAGACGCCGGCGATGTTGGCAAAATTGGGTGTGCAGCCAATATGGACATAGGGGCCAGCGGTTTGCGACGGGGTTTCTTTTAATTGATCAAGAGGGGGAGCCATCTAGTTTCCCTGCCTTTTGTTTTCAAACATTGTTGATCTTTGGCCGCGCAAAACAATGTCAAACTTATAGGCTCTGGCATCCATGGGAATTGTGTTTGCCATATCAAGTTGCGCTACCAATTGCTTGATGGCGGCGGCATTATTGATCGTCTGTACAATCGGGCAAAGCGGGATTAACGGGTCATTCTCAAAGTACATCTGGGTAATCAGCCGTTGCGCAAAACCGCTGCCAAAAAGTGAAAAATGAATATGCGAGGGCCGCCAGTCATTAACACCGTTTGGCCAGGGATAAGCGCCCGGCTTGACCGTGCGAAAGACATAATACCCGGTTTTATCGGTGATCGTTCGGCCGCACCCGCCAAAATTCGGATCAAGTGGGGCCAGATATCCTTCGTTTTTATGCCGATACCGTCCACCAGCGTTCGCTTGCCAGAATTCCAGCAAAACGCCAGGAACTCCCCGGCCATTTTCATCTAAAATGCGCCCATGCACCACAATTCTCTGTCCAAGGGCACTTTTACCCGGTTCGGCAAAATTGTGGATCAGATCATTGTCAAGCTCGCCCAATATGTCATGACCAAAGGCAGGGCCGGTAATTTCGCTGGCAGTGTTGCTAAACGAAATCGGTGCCTTTTGCGGTGAGCGCAATATGCTGGTCTTATATTCAGGAACAAGCGCTTTTGGATGCCATTGCCTGTCGCGGGCAAAAAATGCACCGGTTTCAGGTCCCTCATTGTCCATTAAGTTTCTCCCTAGGCGGCCACAATGCGGCCCTCAGCCAACCTATTTTTATGATCCATGAACTCTCGTATAATTGTCGAGAATGCCCAAGGCTGCTCGATACAGGGCAGGTGTCCGGCATTTGCGATAACTTTGTATTGTGCGCCTGGCACAATCCCCGCCAGTTCTTTCACCAGTTGCGGGGGGGTGGCTCCATCCTCGTCACCAACGATACAAAGCGTCGGCACATTTATTTTTGCCGCCTGTTCGCTAAAGTCGGTATCGCGCAATGCCGCGCACACACCGAGATAACCTTCAACCGGTGTCCGGATAAGCATGTTTTTGTAAATGTTCAATGCTCCGTCCTCAGCTGCGCGAAAAGCTGCAGTAAACCAGCGTTCAAGAATTGCTTCGGCCATCGCCTCCAGGCCATCTTCATGGATTGCAGAAATGCGTTCCTGCCACATTTCCAGAGTGCCGATCCGATGGGCGGTATCGCACAATATCAGCGCGCGAACCAAATCGGGGCGCCGGGCAAAAAGACCTTGGGCAATCATGCCGCCAACCGACAATCCGCAAATTACTGACTTACCTATTTCAAGGTGTTCAAGCAGACCAACAAGATCGCCGATATGGTCATCCATTTTATAGGGCGGTTGAGCCAAATCAGAGAGGCCATGGCCACGCTTATCATAAACGAGAATGGAATATTCACCATTGAGTTGCCCGATAACTTCCGACCAAATCCGAAAATCAGTTCCCAGTGAATTTGAAAAAACCACCACCGGGCGATCGTTTTGTCCAGGTTGCCAGCTGTAATGCAGGGTGACCCCATTGATTTTGATAAACTGCATATCTTTCTCCTGTCGGGCGGTCCGCAAATTCTTAATACGGTAAACCTACATAATTTTCCGCAAGGCTTTTTTGGGCAGCCCTGGAGCTTGCTATATAGTCAAATTCACAATTTTGAATGCGCTGATCAAATTCACTTTGATCCGGAAACCGGTGAAGCAGATTGGTCATCCACCAGCTAAACCGAACGGCACGCCAGACCCTGACCAACGCCTTGGAAGAATAGCCATCGAGTCCGTGCTGGCTTCCTTGGCGATAAAATTCTGATATCGCCTGATAAAAATAATAAACATCGGAAATTGCCAGGTTTAACCCCTTGGCACCAGTTGGCGGCACGATGTGGGCTGAATCGCCACACAGAAATAGACGTCCCCATCGCATCGGTTCACACACAAAACTGCGCAGAGGCGCTATGGATTTTTCAATCGAAGGACCAGTTGTGACTGTTTCAGCCGCTTTTACCGGCAGGCGCCGTTTCAGCTCTGCCCAAAAACGATCATCGTCCCAGTCTTGAAGTTTTTCTGCCAACGGCACTTGCAGATAGTAACGCGAAAGCATCGCCGTACGCATTGAGGCCAGGGCAAAACCGCGGTCATGCAAAGCATAAATCAACTCGTCAGACACCGGAGGAGTTTCAGACAACACACCAAGCCACCCAAACGGATAGGTCTTTTCAAATTCTCTGCGGCTATTTTTTGGAATAACGGTGCGGCTTATGCCATGAAACCCATCACAACCGGCAACAAAATCGCAATCAATTCGATACTCCCGACCCTCTTTCTCATAGGAGACGTAAGGTGATCCCGTTTCCAGATCAGAGGGAAATACATTTTCCGCTGAATTGACAATTTTCGTGCCGATTTTGTCTTGCGCCTCATAGAGGTCCCTGGTCATTTCCGTTTGGCCATAGATCATGACCATCTTGTCGCACATTGCTTTGAAATCAACGCGGAACTGATTATTTTCCGAAGCAAAAAGGGCGCCTTCGTGAGCCAAGCCATCTTTGTCCATCCGGCTGGCTACACCGGCCTTGCGCAATAATTCGACAGACCCCCACTCCAATACCCCGGCGCGGATACGGCTTAAAACATATTCACGCGTCTGGCGTTCGAGCACGACCGTTTCGACACCTATTTTGTTCAATAGCTGGGATAATAAAAGCCCGGATGGCCCACCCCCTATAATTGCAACCTGTGTTCTCATTTTTGTTTCCCCAGCCAATAGGTATCATAAATCTGATCAATGAGAATGCCGATGTTCAACGTTTTTCTGTGCAAATCATATTTATCTGTAAACATAAAATTACTTTCGGCGTCTCAACGCAGAAGTTCGTGCAACGGGAAGGCTTATTGCCGCCAAATTTCGCGAGAAGAGCCTGCCGAGTTTCCAAGTTTTGGCCGGCTATTTGAGCTTTAAGCTCATCGCCTCTCGATCCTTGACCTAGATCAAGGATGGTTTATGGTCGTGCTTATAGAGTTCACTAATCGAGATTAGGGGTTGTTTAATCTGCTTCAAACTC
>JAJFHR010000278.1 GCA_021775515.1 Hyphomicrobiales bacterium
TGAGTATCAAATTGCACGATTTCAGTATTGAAAATTCGCTCGGCCCATTTTGGAATACGACCGACAGAGCCGGGTTTGCTGTCATAGTTCAGCAAAACTACATTGCCTTCGGTGGCGCCATAAAATTCCAGAATATTAGGCAAGCCGAAACGATCGCGGAATTGACCCCAGATATCGGGCCTAAGTCCATTGCCGCAGCACAGTCTGATTTTGTGTTTGCGCTCATTTTCATCGCTGGGGCAATTAAGTAGGTAGCGGCATAATTCACCGATATATTGAAACATCGTCGCTTCATATTTGACACAGTCGTGCCAGAATTCGCTGGCCGAGAACTTATCCCGCAAAATCGCCGCGCCGCCAACAGTCAATACAGTTCCAATCGCCAGCACCCCTCCGCTCGAATGATAAAGCGGCATGGCGACATACATACGGTCATCCGGTTTTGCATTCACGGCTGCCGAAAAACCGTTCATTATCGACTGAACGCGATAGTGACTGATATTGGCTGCTTTTGGCAGTCCGGTGGTTCCGCTGGTATATATAAAAAGCGCTGGATCATTAATGGTAAGTTTTGGCTTGCTAATCGAATCAAGGCTATTTCCAGAAACCTTGGATAAGGTTTCGTCGAGATTTCTTGCCTCTTTTACCTGACCGCCGGTCGCCCAGACAACCGGGCGGGTTTGCAGATGCGGCATGGCCGTGCTCAGATTGTATTCAAGTTCTGCACCAAGGATTATGTGTTTGGCATCCACGATGGAGATGCAATGGGCGAGAGAACCCTCGGTCAAATTGGTATTAAGCAAAGCAGCAATTCCACCGGCGCGGATAATTCCGAGCCAGGCAATAACATACTCAGGTCGGTTGCCCATGAGAAGACAAACAACATCGCCTTTTTTAACTCCGATGGACTGGGCCCAATGGGCGTAACGATTGGCGCGTTCTTCCAATTCGCTGTAGCTTACGGTTTGATCTTCATAATAAAGGGCAATCCGGTCGCCATGGAGGACCGCAAGGCGGCTGATGGTATCACTGAGCGTTGAATTTGGGTTTTTCTGCAGCGGTTTCAAACGCTTGAGCATGCGCAGTGCGCCGGAAAAATATAGATATTCAGATCTGATGCGATCAAATAGACCCACGGCGATACCCTCCCTTGCCTCGCTGTCCGCACCGGATGCGGTGGTTGGCTATTTTCTTGTCACCTCGGCAGTATGCCAAACTCCGATAGTGGTATAAAGGCTACCATGTCACCTGGTGAAACGCGAGATACTTGCTCATCAAGTTCGATCAAACCATCGGCAGCACGCAACGAAGATATCAGGCCACTTCCATCGAGTGGATATTTTCGCGCAACTAAACGCGTCTCGGCATCCTCCTCAATCCACCCACGCAAAAACTCGCGCCGGTCAGCTTTTTTCCGCTCTATCATAAAACCCGCAGGCACCTGGAAGCGGCGCGGTGATGTCCATTTTCCGCCGCCAAGCCGCAACATCAAGGGGCGAACATACAATAAAAAACACACCATAACGGCTACCGGATTTCCCGGCAGGCCCAAAATGACCTTGTCCCCGATCTGACCGAAACTCATGGGGCGGCCTGGTTTCACCGCCAATTGCCATGCATGCAACGTGCCGAGCTTATCAATTGCGGCAACCACATGATCTTCTTCGCCACGGCTGGCCCCACCACTGGTGATGATCACATCATAGCGCTGGGCTGCATCAAGAAGCAGTTTTTCCACATCGCCGGCAAGATCCGGCGCAATGCCAAGGTCAAAGACTTCGGCACCAACCGAGCCGATCAACGTCTGCAATAAATAATGATTGGCATCGTAAACATTGCCTGGCGCAAAAGGAGTGCCGGGCCTGATGATTTCATCTCCGGTTGACAGCAAACCCACACGCAGCGGTTGATAACACACCAGCTTATTGACGCCGGTCGAGGCAATCGCTGCCAGCTCCGGTGCCCTGAGCCGTTCTCCGGTGGTTACCGTAGGTTTTCCCGCGGCCAGATCTTCGCCGGCCTGGCGCAGATTAATGCCCGGCCGGACCCCGGCAGGTATGGTGATAAATTCATCGTCGCCATCGTTTTCAACCGCAACATCTTCCTGCATGACGATTGTATCAGCGGCTTCGGGCACCTGAGCGCCGGTAAATATTCTCGCAACTGTTCCCGGCGCCAAAGGTTTATCGGGCACAACCCCGGCCGGAATTCGCTGGCTTACCGGCAGGCGATTTTCTTGATCCGGCCGAAGATCTCCATGGATCAGCGCATACCCATCAACCGCGGCATTGTCAAAAGCAGGAATATTGCGAGGAGCGACGACATCTTGGGCCAATATGCGGCCGTGGGCTGAGGATAATTCTACCGTCTCGTGTTCAGCAATTGGAACTACCCGGCTTTCGAGCAGCTTTAAAGCCTCGTCATGACGCAACCTGTCTTTGTCATGCAAAAAGCAATCGTCCAAAAGCCGTTTTTGCCCCTGGTTGGTACTCATGATTTTCCCAGACCTAAATGTTCAAGAATAAAATCAGTTATCTTTTCAATTTCATTTCGGCAAAACACCGGCACGCTTTCTTCTTCAAGCGGTTCATCACAGGCGATTGCGACAATATCGCTATCATTGTGCGCCAACGCCGGGTGATCAAGTTCGGGGCGCCTGACTTCGATCTTTGGGTATGCTTCGCGCTTGAATCCTTCGACGATTACAATATCACATGGGCTGAGCCGGTTGAGCATATCATCGAAGGTCGGTTCATCTTCATCACGCAATTCGTGCAAAATCGCCCAACGCCAACCCGAAACTATGGCAACTTCATGAGCGCCGGCTTCGCGATGAATAAAGGAATCCCGGCCCGGATGGTCAAGATCGAAAGCATGATGGGCATGTTTGATGGTCGATACCTTGAACCCTCTGGAGGTCAGTTCAGAAACAATACGGGAGGTGAGCGTGGTCTTGCCGGAATTCTTGAAGCCGGTGACGCCAAAGACGGGTTTATTCAACTGGTGTTCTCCGCCATTAATTTTTGCGCCTGAGCGAGATCCTCAGGTCTGTTGACGTTGAAAAACGGATCAAACGTCGGGGTTGAGAAATCAACTTGCACCAGATTAAAGCGGTCGGTCCAGTGAAGCACCTTTCTCACGCCCTGTGCGGTCAGGGCATGGCGCAGGTCATCCGCCAGCCTGACCGGCCAAAGGCCAAAAACCGGGTGGCGATTGTTATCCGATGTGGCCATCGCCATATCTGCATCTTCGGCGGCAACGGCCGCCACAAATCGTTGCACGAGATCTTGCGGGAAAAACGGTGTGTCTGTCGCCATTGTCACGATCCATTGAGCTTGCGGCAGATTATCCCGCGCCCATTCGAGGCCGGTCAGAATACCTGCCAATGGGCCGGCAAAACCCGCAAACGTGTCAGCGACGACGGGCAGAGAAAAGCCCTCGAAACGGGCGGGGTCACCATTTGCATTGAGGATAAGATGATCGGTTTGAGAGGCTGCGCGTTCAATTACATGTTCAAGGAGCGGTGCACCGTTAAGTTGGTTAAGCGACTTGTCACCGCCGCCCATGCGGCGTGATTGTCCACCGGCGAGAAGCACGCCGAGGACCGGACCCACGTTTGGCGATGGCGTAAGGTTCACGAAACTGCATCCTCCTGGGCACCCTTGCGCCGGTGTTTGACAGGTTCATCTGTTTCTGAGGACACATCCGTATCGTAGATCAGCCGCTGAGCACCTGAAAGCACCACAAAACGCTTACCGCGCGCCCGGCCGATGAGCGTGAGGTTTGCCTGCCGCGCCAGGTCGACGCCCCAGGCGGTAAATCCCGACCTTGAGGCCAGAATTGGAATGCTCATATGTACGCATTTGATGACCATTTCACTGGTCAACCTTCCGGTCGTGTAGAAGATTTTGTCATCCGCTGAAATGTTGTTGAGGAACATATATCCGGCAATTTTGTCGACAGCATTGTGGCGTCCCACATCCTCCATATAAATCAGCGGCTTATCGTTGTGACAAAGCACGCAACCGTGAATCGCCCCGGCCTTGAGGTAGAGGCTTGGACGGGTATTTATTTTTTTCATGATGGCATAGAGCCAGGAGGTTTTCAGGGTTGCATCCGTCGATAGAAGTTTTTCTTCAAAGCTTTCCATCACATCGCCGAACACGGTGCCCTGGGCGCAACCCGACGTGCGGGTTTTCTTTTTCAGTTTTTCCTCGTAATTGGTCTTTCGTGCAGTTCGAACCACTACAATCTCAAGGTCATCATCATAATCTATGGCCGTTATTTCATCATCGATTTTTACCATATTCTGGTTGAGCAGATAGCCGACAGCAAGCATCTCGGGGTGGTCACCGATCGTCATCATTGTGACGATTTCCTGAGAATTCAAAAAGAGCGTCAGCGGGCGCTCGAACACGACCTGTGTTTCCACCGCCTCGCCATTTTGGTCAATTCCGGCTACGGACTGGCTCAATCGCGGGTCCTCCGGGTCGGGAGAAACAGCGAATTCGCCGTGGGGTATTTTGTTACTCATTAATCAACTTCGCGATTGCATAAATTCTAAATCTAGTCACTTTATATCTTAACCGCCTCAATAATTATATGATAGCAGTTCAACCGGTGCAGAATATTGGAGAATTCGTGATAAATTTTACGATGCAGGAAATTGTACGCTGATGCCGCAAACAACCGAAAAACTGGATGTCAAAGGTCTGCAATGTCCACTGCCAGTGCTCAAAGCACGCAAGAAACTGTTATCTCTGGCGCCGGGATGCCTGCTGGTGGTGGAAGCTACAGATCCGGCTTCAGTCATCGATTTTCCGCATTTTTGTAACGAGAGTGGTCATGAACTCGTGGACCAGACCTCATCGAACGAGGTCTATACGTTCACCATTAAAGCCAGGCCTTAAGTGCTTCTTGAGCCTTATCATCTTTGGGAAATCCAACAGAAACCCGGCCGTTTGAAGAAAATACCGGGCGTTTGATCAAGGTTGGATGCGCAAGCATCAATTTGATTGCCGCGGCCTCACTTAAAGGCTGTTTTTTTGCCTCGTCCAATTTGCGCCAGGTAGTGCCACGCTTGTTGAGCAGAACTTCCAACCCGACATCTGCAATCCACCCGCTGATAAGGTCAACATCAAGAAAACCCTCACGAATGTCGATGAATTCATGCTCCACATCCTGGGTTTTAAGCCAATTGCGCGCCGCGCGGCAGGTATCACAATTCTTCAAGCCATAAATCTTCAGCATTTTTCTTTGTCTCTATTCGTATTTCAGCGGCGTAC
>JAJFHR010000279.1 GCA_021775515.1 Hyphomicrobiales bacterium
TAACCACCCAGTATGTGCCCTGTTTTCTGGCCATTTTCGGGCGTTTTTCTATGCGGTAAAGGGGCATTTCCGAGGAGCGGCGGAAAATAGAAAATACGGCTCTTTCCTTCAGCGTATCTATGGCATAGTCACGCCATTCTCCCGCCGCTACTTTTGTGCCGTATACATTCAAAATCTGACGCAACTCGTGTCGATCAAAGCTGGTCTTTTTTTCACTATGCCGGTTTTGGTGAATGTGGATGACGGTCGACTTACCGGACTTTGCCGACCGCTGGCTGTTTATTGGCTCGGTCTCGCTCAATTGCGCCTCCAAATCTTTAGGATTAAACCACCTATATTTTCACCCTCCTTAGCTTAATTGGCAAGAGATAAAAACAACCTGAGGGCGCAGGCCTTAAAAATATTGATATGCCGAAAAGGATAAAAAATCACATTTTTGCCCAAGTTCAGCCCTAGCGGTGCCTCAATAGAGGTAGATATAGATATCGTTGCCTCTACGGCCCGGCTTGTTGTTGATCTCGGTTCTCAGCCCCCCAGCCCCCCGAGATTTCCCTTACGAGCCGGGCCAATTTTACGTACGATTTTGTTCCGGTGGATAGGCCGACTATCAAAGCGACCCCTCTCTTTTGTTGGCCTATCCATCAATTCCGCCGCTGCAGGCAGAGTTTTTGATTTCGCTCGACCTGATTGCCGTTTTCCGCCGCTTTAAAAAAATTCGCCCTTGATTTATTGACCTTGCTAACCCTATTTGAGGTGCGTCGAGATTTATAACTGTGAGGGCTGTTCTCTTGAGCAAAGAAACTAAAACCACTAAACCCAAATCCACCAAACCTAAATCTGCTAAGTCGGCCAAAGGCGCAAAAGCAGAGAGCCATAAATTTGAGGCAGAAGTCGCACGGTTACTTCATCTCATGGTGCATTCGGTTTATTCGGAGACCGAAGTTTTCCTGCGCGAGTTAATTTCGAATTCCGCAGATGCTTGCGACAAGCTGCGTTATGCCTCGGTGACCAAACCAGAGCTATTGGGCAAGGATAGCGAGCTCAAAATCCAGATCGTGATAGATGCCGAAAACAAGTCTCTGACAGTTCAGGACAACGGCATCGGTATGAGCAAGGACGAGTTGATCACTAATCTTGGAACCATTGCCCACTCCGGCACTCTAGCGTTTATGGAACGGGCGGAAAAAGCCCAGGACCTCGGTTTGATTGGTCAGTTCGGCGTTGGGTTTTATTCGGCCTTTATGGTTGCGGAAAAAGTCGAGGTTGTCAGCGCTGCGGCCGGATCTGATGAGGTCAATGTCTGGACCTCGGATGGTGCAGGAACCTATACAATTGCCACGGCAAAAAAAGGCCTGGTTGTTGATGGCTTCAGGGGGACCCGGCTGACTTTGTCGATGAAAGAGGAGGCTGAAAAATTTCTCGATGTTCCTGAGTTAAAGCGCATCATCAAAGCCTATTCAGATCATGTATCTTTTCCCATAGAGCTTGCGGAAATTAAAGACGGTAAAACATCCGAATTTGACAAGGCCAATACCGGAAGTGCCCTATGGACCCGGCCCAAGAGCGAAATTTCCGAAGAGCAATACAATGAATTTTTCAGATCTCGCGGAGGTGTTTTCGGCGATCCGGAATTGACGATCCACTATCGCGCCGAGGGGCGGCATGAATATAGTGTTTTACTGTTTGTGCCAAAAGAGCGGCCCTTCGATCTGTTCGAACCTTCGCGCAAGGGGCATATTTCACTTTATGTGCGCCGCGTTTTTATAACAGATGATGCGGAATTTCTGCCGGGATATCTGCGGTTCGTCCGTGGGGTGATTGATTCTGAAGATATGCCGCTCAACATTTCGCGGGAAATGTTGCAGAACAATCCAATAGTTGCGGCTATCCGCAAGGCGGTGACCAACAGGGTGTTGAGTGAGCTTGGTAAACTTGCAGAAAAAAGAGCCGAAGATTTCGCCACCTTGTGGTCGTCAATCGGGCAGGTGGTCAAGGAAGGGCTTTACGAAGATCACGAACGGCGCGATCAATTGCTTGATCTAATGTTGTTCAAAACCACCAAATCAGGCGAAGGCCTGCGCAGCCTTAAAGATTACATTGCAGATTTAAAAGAAAACCAAACAGCAATTTTTTATATTGCCGGTGAAGATGCAGACCACGTAGCCGCAAGCCCGCAGCTTGAAGGCTTTGTATCACGAGACATCGAAGTTCTGCTGTTGTCTGACCCGGTTGACAGCTTCTGGACCACAACGGTTTTGGGCTATGAGGGCAAGCCATTTAAATCTGTGACGCAGGGAGAAGCAGAGCTTGGCGCCATTGCCGAAGTTGATGGCGATGGAAAAACAGATGAAAAACCTGATGGCGTTGATGACAGTGCGATTGGAACATTGATTGCGGCGATGAAACAGGCATTGGGCGAAAATGTTGCCGACGTGCGCAAATCTGACCGTCTGACAAAAAGCGCTGTATGCCTTGTAGCCGATGCCGGCGGTCCAGACATGGCGCTGGAAAAAATCCTGGCACATCAAAAAGATGGGCCAGGTGGCGGGCGGGCTCGCATTCTGGAGATTAATCCCACACACGATCTCATCAGGAAACTTGCAGATCAGGTAAAAGAGCAGGGAACATCGGTCGATGTTGAAGACAGTGCCCAGTTGTTGTTCGACCAGGCGCGGATTATGGATGGGGAAACCGTTTCTGATCCAACGGCTTTTGCAGCGCGGCTTTCCCGATTGATGCTCAAGGGTATTTGACGCCGTTTTATTGCTTGTTTGATCAGGTCGGGCGCGGTCCCCACAATATTACGGCCGCGCCAATCAGGCAGATTATCCCTCCCGCCAAATCCCAGCGGTCGGGTCTTTGGCCTTCTATCGTCCAGAGCCAGAATAGCGAAGCAACGATATAAACGCCGCCGTAGGCAGCGTAGGCGCGACCGGCGAAAGCTGTATCAATGCGGGTAAGCAATATTGCAAATATTGCAAGACTGATAAGTCCGGGTGCCAGCCACAATATCGATTTATCAAGTTTGAGCCAGGCCCAAAAGGCAAAGCACCCGGCAATTTCGGCAACGGCTGCGCCGATATATATAGCCACGGGACCAATCATGATCCCAATCTCCATGAAATCTGTGCCGTATGCAAGCCGATGAGGCAGGTAATTGCAGCTTTCATGTTTGCAGGTTAAGAAGACGGTGAATTTATTTAAGATTGTCCATCATGGCAGCGCCGATGATTTGGCGATTGCCGTCACGCTGCAGTAAAACCACGCAACCGTCATATCCTTCGGCGATAAATTGAGATTTTGGCAAAGTGATAGTCATTGGTTTGCCTTCCCACATGCCGATAGGCGTCATTTGCCGAACCACATTGTGATAGACGATGGTGCTACCGCGGTTTTCTC
>JAJFHR010000280.1 GCA_021775515.1 Hyphomicrobiales bacterium
TTCCGGCTCAGGTTCCGGCTCAGGTTCCGGCTCAGGTTCCGGCTCAGGTTCCGGCTCAGGTTCCGGCTCAGGTTGCACCAAAGGCGCCACCACTTGTTCAGGGTCTACTGTTGCTGGTTGCGTTGCTTTATCTTGTGGCTGATCGGCTTCTGCGCTGGTTTCGGGAGGAAGCGTTTCGTCAGCTGATTTGTCTTTTTTGAAACGGTTAAACATGCGGCGGAAAAAACCGCCCTTTTTTTCTTCGCTCATTAAGCCAAACGCCCTTCCAGCTGATTTTCGCTATTGCAGCTAAGAGAAACGGTCACCAGGTCACCGGGAACAGCTTTTTGTCGCAACTTGACCGGAAAGAAATGCTGAGTGCGTCCACTTGACTCGGTTTCAACAAGAACTTCTGCGGTTGTCTGATCAAATTCAGATGTCTGTTGGGCCAAAATAGCTTCGCCCTTGATCCGAAGGCGTTTAGCCCGCTCTTTTATCGAATTTCCGGGAACTTGCGGCATTTTTGCCGCCGGTGTTTCGGGACGCGAAGAAAAAGGAAAAACGTGCAGGAAGGTAAGGTTGCAATCGTCAATCAAATCCAGCGTGTTTTGAAACATCTCTTCGGTTTCTGTGGGAAAACCCGCGATTAAATCAGCGCCAAAAACCACATCCGGTCTCAGGGTTTTAATGTCCTGGCAGAACTGGATGGAATCTTCACGCAAGTGTCGCCGTTTCATCCGCTTTAAAATCAAATTATCGCCCGCTTGCAGCGACAAATGCAGATGAGGCATCACTCTTTTATCTTCAAGGGCATCAAACAAGGCGCCATCTGCTTCAATAGAATCTATTGAAGATAGGCGGAGCCGGGGCAAGTCGGGCACTTGGGTTAGAATTTTCTGTATCAAAATACCCAGACTTGGCGTGCCGGGCAGGCCAAGCCCATATGAGGTAATGTCAACGCCGGTGAGTACAATTTCTTTATAACCACCATCCACAAGATGTTTGATTTGTTCGATCACTGCTCCCATCGGAACAGAGCGTGAATTCCCGCGCCCGTAAGGAATGATGCAGAAAGTACATCTGTGATCACATCCGTTTTGGATCTGCACAAAGGCGCGCGAACGGGCCTCGAAACCATTGATCAAATGGCTGGCGGTTTCTGTCACCGACATAATATCGTTGACTTGGATTTTCTCGCTGTTTGAAATGTCCAAATCGGGAAATCTGTAAGCCCGGGCGAGAAGTTTCTCTTCGTTGCCCAGGACATTGTCCACCTCTGGCATGTCAGCAAATTTTTGCGGGTTGATCTGTGCTGCACATCCGGTGACAACTATTCGGGCATCCGGGCTTTCGCGCCGGGCTTTTCTAATCGCCTGACGTGCCTGGCGTTCGGCTTCTGCGGTTACTGCGCAAGTATTGACGATAACAACGTTGTTGAGGTCTGCTGCAGCCGCATGATCGCGCATTACTTCTGTTTCATAAGAATTAAGGCGGCAGCCAAATGTTAAAATTTTGGGTGGTCTCATCGAGGCATTCATATTAAATGCCCTTGCTGAATATCTCGATGGGCAAGGTGCCATCGAAATCATATTGATAAGGACCCGACATCAACACATGATTGTCTTCCTCGCGCCATTCAATCATCAGCGGGCCACCGGGCAGGTGGACCGTGGCTTTACGGCCGGTGAGATTTTTGCGAACCGCAGCAACCAAGACAGCACAGGCAGCCGATCCGCAGGCCTTTGTCAGCCCCACGCCGCGTTCCCAGACCTTTAAAACAATTTCCGTGCGCGATATAACTTTGGCCAGACTGATGTTGGCACGTTGGGGAAACATCGGGTGAAATTCCAACATCGGCCCGATGCTGGAAAGATCGTAGGCTTCCACATCCTCAACCCAAAAAATACAATGAGGATTGCCAATGTTAACGACGCTTGGACTGTGGAGAAGGGGTGAATCTATCGGCCCGATCTGCAGTTCTATTTGCCGCGTATCCATTTCTTCCGCGATCGGGATTTGGTCCCATCTTAACTGTGGAAGCCCCATGTCCACGGTGATCATATCGGCTTGTGCTGAACGTTCACATACCAATTTCCCGGCATTTGTCCGGATTGTTGCCGAGGTTGTGCCTTTTTCAATCATCAAAATATCGCCAACGCAGCGGCTGGCATTGCCGCAGGCATCGACCTCACCGCCGCTGGCATTTCTGATCTGCATGAAGGCGTCAGCAGTTGCATCAGGTTTGATCATAATTAGCTGATCGCAGCCAATGCCGGTTTCGCGATTGGAAATGGCTTCGGCGATGGCGTCGTTCATGGGAATGGATTGCGTTCGTGCGTCCAACACGACGAAGTCATTTCCAAGCCCGTTCATCTTGCGAAAGGGTATATGATCGCTTCGATCAGTCATCATAGCCGTTATATAGGGCTATTGGTTATAAATAGCCAAATATTTAACGACTATGATGACTGAAACTAGAACACGTCATAGATTGCATATGAAGCGCTCGCATTTAGATCATTAAGGTCCAGCGAGAGAACTTCGGAATAAGTGCTACCACCGGAATCTGTCGACTGCACGGTAATGTCATAGATTGAACTTGGTTCGACTGCGGAAGCGCCGGTGCCGGTTGTGTCGACATTGAGCAGGATATTATCGAAACGGACCTCCGTGGTCTCATTGCTGAATGTCTTTTTGTTGTTGTACCCGATGAACTCGATAGTATGTGCACCTGCGGAAAGGTCACCAAGATCGACATTGATCGTCTGCCAGCCGGTGTCAACGACCGGTCCGCCATTGCCGTCACCGGAAATCTGGGTGACATATTGTTCGGCACCAAAAGTGACAAGCTGGCCATCTATCTTGACGCTAACCTCGCCAAATTCATCAGTCTCATATTCACTCGACATAATCATGCGGTAATCAAAACTAAGCGCGCCGGCACCAGTGTCAGTGACGGTGAAACCCTTGGACCAGGAAGCTTCCATGTTGGTTATGTCGTTATGATCTATGCCACCGAGCACCATGCCAAGGTCACCGGAGGTATTGGAGCTGGAATATGATCCCGCGATATCGTTGAAATTGAAACCACCATTTTCTAGAACAGTGCCGGGGGCAACATAGTCGGCTTTGATGCGGATCTCGTTATCGATGATTTCCAATGCACTGCTGGGGTCATTGATGATCTGGTAGGTGAAGCTGTCACCTGCGTCGGGATCTACCGTTGCAAGAGTTGCCACCAACATGCCTGCTTCGGCACTTCCGATCACCACACCACCACTATAAGTAATATCAGCGGGTCCTTCATTGAGATCGTTGACATTCAAGGTCATGGTTTCAGAATAGGTATTGCCACCGGAATCTGTGGTTTGCACAAGAACGTCGTAAGTGGAGATAGGTTCAACGGTGGAGATGTCTGTTGCCATCCCATCAACATCAAGCAAGATATTATCGAAACGGACTTCGGTGGTTTCATTGCTGAAAGTCTTTTTGTTGTTGAACCCGATGAATTCAATTGTGTGAGCACCAGCGGAAAGGTCTCCCAAATCAACACTGATCGTCTGCCAGTCGGTGTCAACAACGGGACCTCCGTTGCCGTCACCGGAAATCTGAGTTGCGTACTGATTGGCGCCAAAAGTGACAAGCTGGCCATCGATTTTGACGCGAATTTCGCCAAATTCATCAGTTTCATATTCGCTCGACATAATCATGCGGTAATCAAAACTGAGCGCGCCGGCGCCAGCTTCAGTGACGGTGAAACCCTTGGACCAGGAAGCTTCCATGTTGGTTATGTCGTTATGGTCTACGCCGCCGAGCACCATGCCAAGGTCACCGGAGATATTGGAGCTGGAATAAGCCGCTGCAGTATCATTGAAGGTAAATCCGTCATTACCGGCAGCAAATCCGCTGTTAACATAGTTTGTCGCAGCCCCGACGCTGGCGGAAAGCGTTATTTCGCTGTAATGACCTGCTGGTGGTGTGAGGGTCAGACCGCTAACCGATGCGCCCGGCACTGTCCATGATCCGTCACCATTATCAACGCCCGCGGATAAAATTGCGCCTGCTGGTATGCCTGAGATCGCAACATCTAAGCCTCCAGCCGCCTCATTCAGCACATTTGCCGAAAAGGTAAGCTCAATTGGATTTTGAGTATTGCCGGCCTCATAATCAAGGCTGGCACCAGCTTTGATTTGTATTTGATTGCCAACGATTTCGAGCGCACCGCTTGGATCATTGAGGATCTGGTATGAAAAACTGTCACTTGAATCGGGATCCAATGTTGTCAAAGCTGCGACCACGGTACCGGCGGCGGCATTTTCATCAACAATACCGCCGGTAAGGGTTATGTCTGTTGGTCCTTCATCAAACAGGTTTGTGACATCAATGGTGAAGGTTTGCGTTGATGTTGAGCCATCACTGGAGGTAGCCGTTACCTCGATGGTGTGATCTGCCGAGGTTTCAAAGTCGAGGGCAGCAGCAACGCTAACGACACCTGTCGAGCCATCAATAGCAAACAGGCCACCGGCGTTATTGGAAAGGCTATAGGTAACTGTATCGCTTAAATCTGCATCGCTGGCGAAGGCGGTAATGCCAACAGCACTGCCGATTGCCGCGCCTTCATTGACGGTATTGCCTGAAGAATTACTATCACCAACAATCGAGATGGAGGTCTCATTGACATCATTTACGTTGATGGAGAATGTCTGGGTTGAAGTTGTGCTGTCGCTTGAAGTAGCCGTTACTTCGATGGTCTGGGTGGTTGAGCTTTCCGCATCCAGTGATCCGGCCACTCTAACTACGCCGGTGTTGGCATCAATGGTGAACAAACCTCCAGCATCATTAGATAATGTGTAGGTGACACTGTCACCAGCGTCGGGATCGGTTGCCAGTGCGGTAATGCCGACAATTGTACCAACTGATGCGTTTTCGTTGATGCTATCGCCAGAGGCATTCTGATCGCTTATCGCAGAAATCCCACCTCCAGCGATGATCTGATCGGTTCTGCCTTCGTTGAAGCCTGTTGTTATGAAGTGGAGTGTTGCGGCATCGAGGTCGGATCCGTAAGCAGCGGTAAGATCGGCATAGTTTGCCAGATATTGCGCGGCATCGAAACTGTCGGTTGCCAGCCCGGCGGTAAAGCCGCTGGCGACATAATGTTCGAAACCGGCCTGGGCATTGGCGCCGAGACTGGTGATAAGACCGGTGTTGGAGGCGATATAGTCATAGGCCTGAAAATCTGTCACTGATCCAGCGGTAAATGTCTGGTCTAAAAACTGCAGGTTTTCGATGCCCTGAAGCAGGTCGAGACCATCCGCGCCTGTGGTTAACACGGCGATTTCGCTATTGAATGAGGTCAGCACGTAGTCCGACCAGTTTGAACTGTAAAGGGCGGTATCACTGCCCAGTCCGCCGAACAGGACATCGTTTCCGTTTCCGCCGTTCAGGACATCGTCTCCGCTGTTTCCCATCAACTGGTTGTTGAGGTCGTTTCCGGTGAGGATGTCATTGCCGCCGCCGCCGATGGCGTTTTCAATGTCAGCGCCATAGGCGATGGCGATATTGAAGGTCATCTGGTCGGCATTGGAATAAGACCCGGGCACCAGGGTGATGGTTGAATTTGTGGTCCAGCCGGACAGATCAATGGTATCATTACCGGCGCCATCCCAGATGGTGATGATCGGATGCTGGTTGAAGGTAAAATCAAACACCGAATTAGCCTCGGTGGTATTAAAGCCGTAAACCGTATCACCACTGCGGGTGGTGTAATCAGCGCCATAGATCGATTGTGCGGTTAACACATCATAGACCATCGGGGTCTGGGCGTAATATTTGAGGCCATCGCTGGCATACCAGTCAGCGCCGGTGTTGGAGGCATCAAAATACGACATAATCGAATACATATGCGTATCCTGCTCAAACAGCGCATCGTTTTGATAGGTCGGAGAGCCGCCGTTATAATTGCCGGGGTGGCTCAGGCCCAAAGTGTGGCCGATCTCATGCATGATGGCCATCTGGCCGTATTCGCCGATGTCGGGATCGGAAAGCGAGTAATAGTTGTTGTTCAACCAGATCGAGCCCTGGGATTTCTGATAGGCATAATTGTCGATACCAACCTCGCCGGGGCCGTAGGCATGGGCATAACTGACGCCGGTTGTGGAATTGCTTATTCTGATGTCGGCGGTATTGGGGTCTGAGGCGGCGACCAAATCAACCGCGATCACATCATTCCAGAGTTCAAAGCCCAAATTGGCGATGGCGGCCTGTTTGGTGTTGAGGGCGCTCCAGCCGGAATATTCGGCATAGCTGGTGGAAAACCAGTTCTGGTTGGTGGGAATACCATAAGTGATGGTCGAGGCAACCTGATAAGAACTATTGTACCAATAGCCGCCGTTATCGACCTGATCGATGATTTGTTCGTTGGTATAAACCGGTTTTGCCATAGTTGTTCAACCCTGTTTGCGGCGGCTGTGCTCCAGCCCATCCAACTATCGGTCTTAAGACACAGCAGCCAACCCCGGCTGCAAGCACACCACAATATTCAACAACTCTATTGGAAAACCTTTGAGAAATTCGTTACAATTTTCATTATTGGGGCTGAAAATATCCAAGAATAGAATTACAATTAATCTGTTGTTAAATTTCAGTACAATTTAAATAAAATCCTTATTACCACTACAACATTTCATTAAATTTTGAATACTTGTATTGATAATCCTAACCGTGAAAACACCTGCGTTCGAGTTCCCGTGCCCAAGAGGTGCGGAAATCTGACATCTGGTTCGGACAAGAGCGGATAACGGATCTGATGCCGATTCGCATATCATTTTTTGAAAAAATGCAGTGGAGCAACGGTTAATTATTGAAGCAGAGTGAAGTTCTTGTTGTTATTCTGATGACGTATTTAGAAAATTTGGTACGAGTCTAATTCTGTATGCCACGGACCTCCCCATATTTAATCAAGCCAGATTTTTTGTGATCCGTGTGTTGTCTGAAATGTCACTATCAATCCATTCTTGTTGCTGGCTGCTCGGGAACTGAATGAAAAAACAGCCGGTTTAGGGCGGTTTATAAACGTCTACGGTGGGTGACCTTTCATACGATAACGGCTGTATTTTCTAAAAAGCTGTATTTTCAGGGTTGAAAAAATTGGCTTGAATAAGAATGCCTATCCAACTACATTGCGGCCGTAATGAATAAGAATTTGGCGAGCACTTTTGCCTGCTTGTAGGTATAAAATCTCTATTGTATCGGTTGACACCAATTGATATTTCGAAACAAATCTGTAAGAAATGGATGAAAGCTCGGGCCGGAAAAACCGCCTATCCGAAAACGTGTCAGTATTTGTCCCCAATTCACTACTTTGTCGTGATGAAAGGGCAGGTATGGAAACGGGGATAGTTCTGCGCATTTTGGACAAAAAGAGCATTTACTGGAAAAGTTTGTCAATAATAGGAATTCAAATTTTATGACACGCGAACTGACAATTGATGGTATTCACATAAACGATGATGCTCCCTGCTACGTGATTGCCGAAATTGGCAACAATCACGAAGGTGATGTGGAAATCTGTAAGGAGATGTTCAAAGCAGCAAAAGATGCTGGCGCAAATGCTGTAAAGTTGCAAAAACGGAATAACCCTACTCTCTACACTAAAGAGATGTACGATTCTCCTTACGAGAACGCAAATTCATATGGTGCAACATATGGCATTCATCGGGAGTTTTTGGAGTTTGGTGTCCAAGAATACAAAGAGCTCCAACAGTATGCCAATGAACTTGATATCACTTTTTTTTCGACGGCATTTGATATTGAAAGTGCAGATTTTCTCGCCGAATTGAATATGCCCGCCTATAAAATGGCATCGGGTGATATAACCAGCATTCCCTTATTGAAACATGTAGCCAAGATTGGCAAACCGATGATTGTGAGCACTGGTGGTGCCACTTTGGAAGATGTTCGCCGTGCCTACGACACGATTATGCCTATAAATGAACAGCTGTGTATTATGCAATGCACGGCGGGTTATCCTCCCGAATGGAAAGAACTGAATCTGCGTGTGATAGAAACATTTCGCGATGAGTTTCCAAATATCGTTATAGGCTTTTCATCACATGATAGCGGCATCGCGATGGGAATGGTTGGCTATATGCTTGGCGCCAGAATGATTGAAAAACATTTTACTATAAATCGCGCAATGAAAGGCACAGACCATGCCTTTTCTCTTGAGCCTCCCGGGTTGAGGCGCTTGGTGAGAGATTTATCTCGTGCCCAAATTTCTTTGGGCGACGGCGTGAAGCGGCGCTATGAAAGTGAAACAAAGCCACTATTTAAAATGGCTAAAAAGCTTGTTGCAGCAGAAGATCTGCCGGCAGGTACGATTCTCAGTCCTCATCATATTTCTATGAAATCCCCAAACGATGGAACGCCTCCCTATATGTTTGATGATTTCATAGGGCGCAAGCTTACAACGGATTTAAAGTCCGACGACAATCTGGTGCTTGAGGATACTGTGGCGGCCGCCGATGCGGCAGAATGACGAGCCTGTTCAAAGGTTGTTCGATCCAAAAACTGATCATCTTAAAGGCCTGGTTAAATCCCTCAAGGTCGTAGCATTTGATTTCGATGGTGTCTTTACAGCAAATACTGTCTATGTATTTGAGGATGGACGAGAAGCAGTTAGATGTTCGAGAGGTGACGGATTTGGCCTTCGAATGCTTGAAAATATCAGTATTGAGCCGATGATTATCTCGACGGAGACTAATCCCGTTGTAAGCCAGCGTAGCAAGAAATTGAATATATTCTGCCGTCAGGGTTGCCAAAACAAAATTTCAGACTTGACAGAACTGTTGGAGGAGCGGGGAGTGAAAATGTCTGAATGCGCTTTCGTTGGTAACGACGTTAATGATCTTGAATGTCTAAGAAGTGTTGGATTTCCAATTGTTGTCCATGACGCTCATCCTGATGTGGTAAGTGCCGCTCGCTATCGAACGAATAGCTTTGGCGGATGCGGTGCTGTGAGAGAAGTATGTGACCTGGTGGCACATCTGCGTGGCATTTCCGATTAATTCAAAGGGGACCTGCAAATATGTTTGATATAGCTGGCCGGGTTATCATCCTGACAGGTGGCAATGGCCAGTTGGGGCGCGCCTTTACAAACGCCCTAGTCTCGGCAAATGCGCGCCTGGTAGTGCTGGATAAGTATCCAGTCGATGAAGTGGAAGGTGTATTAACCCTGGAGTGTGACGTCACTGATAAAGCTGGCCTGCAAAAGGCATTGGCAAAGATCGAGGAAGTGCTTGGGCACCCACAGGGCCTCATCAATGCAGCTGCGCTAGACTCCCCACCAAATTCACCACCAGAAGAAAACGCGCCTTTTGAAAGCTATCCTGAAGAATCCTGGGATAAAGTCATGTCAGTCAACGCAAAAGGTGTTTTTTTGTGTTGTCAGGTTTTTGGCGGGGCGATGGCGCAAGTGGGCCAGGGCTCAATTATAAATATTGCCTCTATTTATGGCCAGGTGTCACCCGATCAGGGATTGTATCAATATAGGCGTGATCGCGGCGAGAATTTCTATAAACCAGTTGCGTATTCGGCGTCAAAATCGGCCTTGTATAACCTCACCCGCTATCTCGCCACCTATTGGGGAGGCAAAAATGTGAGGGTGAACACCTTGACTCTGGCAGGTGTTTATAACAATCAGGACGACGAATTTCTTGAACAATATACCAAAAAAGTTCCGCTAGGTAGGATGGCCGATGAAGCCGACTACAACGGCGTTATTCAATTCTTGCTTTCTGATGCGTCCAGCTATATGACGGGATCAAATCTGGTAATTGATGGCGGTTTTACTGCTTGGTAAGCAGAGCTCCATTTGCCCCCACTAATGAGGCAGGGACCCAACACGATGGCGCGCGATATCTTTAATTGGATTGATGGGCAACAAGTTTCCGCGGCGAGTGGTGAAACATTTAATAAATCTTCTCCTCACGACGGCAGCCTTTTATATCAGGTAGCTAGATCAAAGGTTTCAGATGTCGAGGCAGCGATTGCAGCGGCCAAGGTAGCTCAGCCCGGTTGGGCGGCCGTGCCACCGGTCCAACGCGGGCATTTGCTCCATCAAATTTGTAATGCCATGGAGGCGCAGACGGCAAAAATTGCTGATATTGTAGCCAAAGAAACCGGCAAATCTCCGGCAGAAGCAACTGGTGAAGTTGGCGGGGCGATTGCGCTGGGTCGCTTTTATGCGGGAGAAGGCCAACGGCTGTATGGTCGAACGACAACAAGCGGAGCGGCCAATAAATATGCAATGACGGTGCGCCAACCCTGTGGCGTTGCCGGTTTAATCATAGCCGCCAATACTCCAATAGCAAATACTGCCTGGAAGGCTTTTCCTGCTCTAATCTGCGGAAATAGCGTTGTATTGAAAGCAGCCGAAGATACACCAGCCACTTCCTGGAAATTTTCAAAAATTGCCCACGAGACGGGATTGCCTGCCGGTGTTCTTAACGTCATTCAGGGTTACGGAAAAGAGTGCGGTGCCCCTTTGGTTGAGCATAATGATGTCGATGTCATCAGCTTTACAGGGTCAAGTGCAACCGGTAGATGGATTGGCGAAACTTGTGGTCGCATGCTTAAAAAAGTCTCCCTGGAACTTGGGGGCAAGAACCCTTTGGTTGTGTGCGATGATGCAGATCTTGATCTGGCGGTTAAATGGATTTGTCTTTCTGCGTTTTCAAACGCGGGGCAACGCTGTGCCGCCAATAGCCGGGTGATTGTGTTCGAGTCGGTATATAATGAACTGCGAGACAAGCTCGTCGTCGCCGCTGAAGCACTTAAAGTAGGTCCAAATGACGGTGATGATTTTGGTCCGGTTATAAATGAGCGACAACTAAAAAACATGCTGGATTCGATCAGTAGGGCCCGTAAGGAAGGCGCAGATATACTCGCTGGCGGGAGACAGCTGGACGGACCACAATATGCGAAAGGGTGCTATATATCCCCAACAGTTATCGAGAATGTCGATCCTAATTCTGCAATATCTCGCACTGAGCTGTTTGGTCCAATCGCACTGTTATATAAAGTCGAAGATTTCCACGCTGCGATGACAATGGCAAATGATTCACCTTATGGCCTAACCGCTTGCATTCATACGGCGAGCTTTGACAGAGCCTACGAATTTACCCAAAAAGTGAACACTGGCGTAGCGGTGGTGAATGCAGGGACATATGGTTCCGAACCACACATGCCGTTTGGCGGAACCGGGCTGTCAGGCAATGGTTCCCGTGAACCCGGAACAGAGGCGCTGGATATTTATAGCGAACTGAAAGACGTTTATTTTCAGGTTTATCCCGATCGACTTTGAACTTCTGTTTAGGAAATTCACCCCGTGTCAAGCATTGTCGCCTTTATCCCTGCCCGTTCTGGTTCTAAGCGTGTTCTTGAAAAGAATATCAGGCCGTTGGGCGACCATCCTCTTATTGCCTACACGATTTCAGCTGCCCTTAGCAGCGGCATTTTTGATGAGGTATTAGTGTCGACAGACAGCGATCGCTATGTTCAGATTGCGCAATATTACGGCGCTGAATCCCTAGGCCTTCGCCCCCCGGAAATTGCCGGTGCCAAGTCCCCTGATATTGACTGGGTCGAGCATACTTTGGACCAACTCAGGGCCAAGGGACGTGAGCCTGACTGTTTTAGTATTTTACGCCCGACCAGTCCATTTCGGCAGCCGGAGACCATTCGACGCGCGTGGCAAGAGTTTCTTGCCGAAGAGGGAGTGGACTCCTTGCGCGCCGTAGAAATGGTTAGCCAACACCCAGGTAAAATGTGGATTGTCCGTGGCAAACGTATGTTGCCGCTCATGCCATTATCACCTGCCGGGCAACCCTGGCACAGCACACAGATGGCAGCATTGCCGGAAGTCTATGTCCAAAATGCGAGCTTGGAGATTGCCTGGTCAAAGGTGGTGCGCGCCGGTGGTAATATAGCAGGCACAATTTTGATGCCTTTCCTGACCGATGAGATGGAAGGTTTTGATATTAATAAGTGGCAACCTAGTCTCATTGTGTTAGAAAATAATTATGAAATAGATACTAGCTGTAAAGATTATTTGAAAAATTTTGGATATAAATTTGATCAGCGTCATTATGTTAATGAGTTTTATATAAAGGTATAACAAACCGTAATGAATACAAGGACTACATGTCGGGTTTGCTTGATGGAATTAAAAAGTATTTGGGACTTGGGTAATCTTTATATTTCCAATTTTTATAAATATATATCTAAAGAATATCCACAGGCTACATTACATTTAATGAAATGTTCTAATTGTGAATTAATACAATTAAATAATACAGTTGATCAATCTAATCTATATAGTGATTATTGGTATAGATCAAAAACAAATAAAGCAATGG
>JAJFHR010000029.1 GCA_021775515.1 Hyphomicrobiales bacterium
GTATCAATGAACTGCAACAGTTCGCCTATTGTTTACCCTTGGTGGTTCTAGTTTGCAGGCTCTACCTGCAAATGTTGCTCTTATTTTTGAAAACCTGAACCCCAGTACTGGTCCTTCTCAGCGAGGCCATTCAGGCGGGTCAATTTTTTCATGATCAACAGTGCATTCATCGCTCTCAAAGCGAAATCACTTAACTCATTACAAAGTACAAATCTGAACCGCTGTCAATACTATCGTAGCAATTCTTTTAAAAAAGGTGACTATTCACCCACAATTTTTCTGCAAACCCCATTGTTCCATTTAACTGTTAACATACCTTAACCGCAGCAACTACGCGCTCGCGGCCCGCCAGATCATATTTTACCGGCTCATCGGGGTCGAGGCGCTCAAATCCGGTGGTCCAAAGCAATTCCAGAACTTTACTTGCCTGGCCATCACCAATTTCCAAAACGAGGATGCCCCGGGGCGTCAGTAATCCAGCCGCCTGGGGAATAATCTTCCGAAACTCATCCAATCCATCCACCCCACCATCAAGAGCTGTTAGCGGCTCATGCAGAGCTACTTCGGGCATAAGACCGGGAATGTCCTGCGATCTGATATAAGGCGGGTTGGATACGATAATATCAAAGCAGTCTTCAAGTTCTGCTCCCCAGTTCATGCAGGAAAAGCGAGCTCTTGGGCCAACTCCTAGAGCCTGGGCATTTTTTCTGGCCAGTTCTACCGCGCGGGAATCAATATCAACACCAACACCCGTTGCCGCCTCAACCTCGGATAAAATCGATATAAGCATACAACCGGTACCGGTTCCCAAATCAAGAATATGGCTGCTGCCTTTTCTGGCGGAAACCTCCCTGGCCTGGTCAATGGCAAGTTCAACGGCGCATTCCGTCTCAGGTCGCGGTATCAGCGTATCCGCACTGACAAAAAACTCCCGGCCCCAAAACTCCCGCGCACCCAACAAATGGGCGAGCGGCAGACGGCGACAACGTTGTTCGACCAGTTCCACAAAACTACCGGCGATTCGTTTTTCGACCCGCTTTTCCGGATAAGCGATCAGTTCGGCTTCATCTATTTTACATACATGACAAAGCAACACCCTTGCGTCGAGACCGGCAGTCTCAATTCCTGCTTGTTTCAGGCGCTTGCGCCCATAGGCCTGTAAGTCAGAACGCACCTGCACCAGGCCGGACGCCCCGGTTACCTCGTTGCCATTCTGCCGATTGTTTTCTAATTCAGGGCCGGTCTTTGCCATGTCCGATCCAAATTTTATTGAGGTGTGCAAATCAATACCTTCTGTCGTTCACACGCTGCGCTACGATGAATGAAGACAGATCTGTATGCCGAATCTTCATATAACTCCAGTGCCGCTATCGTATTGGGATATTCTCCAACAGCGACAACTGACCAGTCCTCATCCTTACCAATAAATGTTGCCTCGAAAGGAGCAAGCAGTAAAAATTTCCCGCCAACTTTGCCAACCGCTGGAATGCTGACCTTTGCATATAGATCAAACGCCTCCTCGCCTGTTACCGGCATCTGCTCCAGCAAACTATGCCGGGGATAACATGAACTATCCCTGATTTTAAAGAAATTAATAAACGTAACCGGCTTATCTTCCCGGCGGGATACAACATGCCTCCATTGCTGGCGTGTTGGTGACGAGCCATCTTCACCGTCTCCATACCATTCGATCAGTTGATCCACCCTTCTTACTAATTTTCCGTTGATATCCATCATCTGCCTCTGCTATTTTTGACACATGTAAAATATGAGGTAGTTTGACACGTGTCAAATTTGAGCCGATCTCAAAAATCGCACGAGGAAATTCTCGACGCCGCCTGGACTCTTATTTCGCGGCGGGGGGCGGATATTTCCATTGCCGAAATCGCTCAAGCGGTGGGCATGACCCGGCAATCAATTTACGTGCATTTTGGCTCGCGCGGCGGTTTGCTAATCGCTCTGGTCCGCCGGACCGATGCCCGTGAACGGATTTTTGAAAATTTCGCTGAAGCTCTCAAGGAACCCGATGCCTTAAAACGTCTCAATTCCTGCCTCAATGTCTGGTTGAATTTTGTCACCGTCATTCATCCGGTGGCGCGCGATCTCATTCGCCTGAAATCCCGCGATACAGACGCCCGAAACGCCTGGGAAGACAGAATGCGGGATGCCCACAATCTCTTCGAACAACTGGTCACCACATTTGCAGATGAGCAGGTTCTAAAGCCCTGCTGGACGATTCAACAGGCGGCGGATTATCTCTGGGCTAATTGTTCGGTCCAGACCTGGGAACTCCTGATTGTCGAAAGAGGCTGGAGCCACGATCAGGCCGCGGAGAACATTTGCCGGTCCATGGCGCAGGTTCTATTGAAATAGAGCTGATCCTGCGCTGGGGCGCGGGATGTTCATTTCAACTAAGCCTCATCAAGAGCAGCGAGTTGGGCGGCCTGATGATCGGTAATCAACGCCTCGATTAATTCATCAAGACCGTCACCGGCAATAATCCGGTCGAGTTTATATAAGGTCAAATTTATGCGATGATCGCTGACCCGCCCTTGAGGATAGTTGTAGGTGCGAATACGTTCCGATCTGTCTCCCGAACCGACCTGCCCCTTGCGGCTTGCTGCCCGCTCATCATCCAGCCGCTGGCGCTCCTGCTCATATAGCCGCGAGCGCAAAACCTTCATCGCTTTGGCGCGGTTTTTGTGTTGTGACTTTTCATCCTGCTGCGTGACCACTAACCCGGTCGGAAGGTGAGTAATGCGCACCGCACTATCCGTCGTGTTTACCGACTGTCCGCCGGGGCCGCTGGCACGATAAACATCAACGCGGATATCTTTATCCTCAATTTCCATATCCACTTCCTCAGCTTCAGGAAGCACCGCAACGGTGGCTGCCGAGGTATGAATGCGCCCACTGGATTCTGTCTCCGGCACACGCTGCACGCGGTGGACACCGCTTTCAAATTTGAGTTTGGCGAATGCCCCCTTGCCGTTAATGGTCGCGATAATTTCCTTATATCCCCCCATATCAGCATCACTGGCCGACAATATCTCAATTTTCCACCCCATTAAATCAGCATAACGATGGTACATGCGGAACAGATCACCGGCAAAAAGAGCGGCTTCATCGCCCCCGGTGCCCGCCCGCACCTCAATGATGACATTTTTATTATCAGCATCGTCTTTTGGCAGAAGAAGAATTTTCACCTCCTTCTCAAGTTCTTCCAATCGCTGATTATTCTCGATAACTTCCTGTTTAGCCAGTTCCAGCATTTCCTCATCGCTGTCTTGGTCGCTAAGGATCTCCTGCAAACCGCCCTGCTCTTCCAGTGTGCTCTGCAATTCGCGAATAACCGCAACCACCGGATTGAGGTCGGCATATTCTTTCGAAAGCCTGACAAAATCATCCGGATCAGGAGAGGCAGACATTTCTGCCTCAATTGCTTCATGCCGGCTTAAAAGCCGATTAAGTTTATCGCTATCAATCATCAGAATTCCAAAATACCGGTCAAGGTGCGCTTATAGACCAGATTGGCGATTTGAAACACACTCTTGGTGTGTTTTCGGCAAGAAGAGCCTGTACCAGGCCTACTCAGTGGGATTTGGTCAATCAGAATCAACCAGGTTTTTGAGACTTTTGCGCTTTGTTTTCATCAACCGCTACGGCTGCATCAAGTTCCGCTTCTATTTCTGTACGGCTTTTAGGTGCAATTGAAATTGCCTCAGGATTCAAGGCCGCAGCTAAATCAATTACGCGAATTCGAACACTGCCTTCACCCAATACCGTTTGTTGAACAGGACGAATGGATGAAGTTATAATTGGATCTCCCTCTTCCAGTTTGGCAATTTTTTCACCGCTATCAACGCCTGCCAAACTTTCATCTTGTTTTCCGACAAAAATCGTGGAAACTCTTTTCCTGTCCGATGAACCTGTTGACGCTACCTTGCTGCTCACTCCGTCCGGTGAGGAAGGTCCGGAATTAAACCAGACACCGCCGCCAATAACCACTGCCAAAAGAAGTCCCGTCGCCAGGGTAAATGGTTTGCCCCTGGCACGCATCGCTGGCCATAAGGCAACAATATTTCCCGGGCCTCTCTTCTGGGCTTCCAGCATTGCTGGCATAATGCCGTGATAATGTTCAACCAAAGGGCCGGGATCAAATTCAAGATATTCGGCATATCGGCCAAGCACGGTGAAAAAATTTGCGGCGCGCGGAAATTCAGCATCCACCCCTTCTTCGATTGCCCACAAATAGCGTTCTCTCACCTTCAGTTCAGCTGCTACTTCATCAAGTTCCAGGCCGCGAGATATGCGTTCAAGTTTTAAATACCAGCCAGCATGGGCGGCCGGAAAACGCTGCGAATCCGGTGGCTGTTTAGGGTGTATATTAACCTGAGCTAGAGCGTCAAAAGACGACTTTTCATTCATCCCGGCGGGCCGTTCGATAATCAAGAGGCTGACAACAAACTTATCTCCTGAAAATCTGATTTGGCAATATGTGAAATTTCACAATATACCCGGCACCTGCCTTCCCACTTTAAAGAGGAATTTCATACCTGAGCGCAAAGGCTTCGAGATCTGGCCGCAGGGACTTTGAAGAATCATCCAATCTCGGCATCAACTCCTGCTCCAGCGCTGATGCATCCAGGCTAAGCACCATGTCCTTAACCGGCCCGATTGATGATGCAGACATTGAAATGTTACGAAACCCGATCCCTATAAGCGCCATGGCCTCGATCGGATTTCCGGCCATTTCACCACACAAAGACAGCGGAATTTCGTGCACATGGCACTCGACCACGATCTGGTGCAAAATTTTAAGGAAAGCTGGACTTAACGTATCATAACGCCCAGTCAGCCGCGGGCTTGCGCGATCACTGGCAAACAGAAACTGCAGTAAATCATTACTGCCAACTGATATAAAATCTACATGTTTTGCCAGCGCAGAAATTTGCCAAATCAACGAAGGAACTTCCAGCATCACCCCGATTTTGATTGACGAGGGAAGTTCATAGCCGTGCCGCGTCAAAAACAGAATTTCCTTTTCTACCAGTTCGCGGGCGCGGATAACCTCATCGGTTTCACTTACCATTGGAAACATCAGGTCTAATTCTTCACCCCCGCCCGCACGCAACAATGCTCTCAATTGCGAGCGTAACAAAGCCGGCCGGTCAAGCGACATGCGTATCGCCCGCCATCCAAGCGCCGGGTTTTCCTCTTCTGCCTGATTCATATAGGAAATAACTTTATCCCCACCAATATCCAGCGACCGGAACACCACCCGGCGCATTTTGGCGGCATCAAGCACGGAGCGGTAAACCGCAGCCTGTTCATCCAATCTGGGGAATTTCGAGGCGATCATGAACTGAAACTCGGTCCTGAACAAGCCGATACCATCGGCACCGGACTCGTCAAGATGATCGATATCAACCAGCAACCCTGCGTTCATGTAAAGCTGAATGCGATGTTTGTCCAAAGTGATGGCGTGTTTGTCTCGAAGCTTGGCATATTGGGCTTCACGCCGGGCGATAAACTTGAGCTTTTCGGCATAGGATGCCTCGATATCGCGCGACGGCCTGACGTAAAGCTCTCCGAGATCACCATCGACAATGATCGGATCGGCACTATCAACGAGTTGAAGAACGTTCTCCGCCCGGCCTATCATGGGAAGCCCCAGGGCCCGGGCGACAATTGCCACATGACTGGTCGCACCGCCCTCTTCCAACACCAGCCCGCGCACGCGATCGCGATCATAATCGAGCAAATCGGCCGGGCCCATATTGCGGGCAAAAATAATGGCGTCTTCCGGCAGATCTTCCGCCGATGCCGTTGCCGGACGCCCGGCAAGAATGCGCAGCAGCCGATTGGTCAGGTCATCAAAGTCATGCAGACGATCCCGCAGATAGGGGTCGGGTTGGCGCAGCAATCTTGCCAACGTATCATTCTGCACGCGCTCGACCGCGGCCTCTGCGGTCAGGCCGGTTGAAATTGCCTCCTCGATTTTGCGCACCCATCCCCGGTCATAGGCGTACATTCTGTAGACTTCGAGAATATCGCGATGTTCGCCACCTCGAACAATATCCGAATCATGCATCATTTTCTCAACGGCTTCGCGTAACGAAATGATTGCAGCATCCAGCCGCTGCTGTTCAACGGAAGTATCATCCGCGATCAGCTTTTCTACATTGACTCTTGGCTCATGAAAAACCGCATGCCCGATCGCAATACCCTTGGCCAGAGAGGTTGCCTTTAGGTGAATGGAAGACACCAGCCCGAGCTTAGGCTCATCCCCCTCATCAGTAGCGGCCATACCTTCGGCAATAATCATTTCCGCAAGTACCATCGCGGTGATTTGCAGTGCCTCTACTTCTTCTTCACTGTATGTGCGCTGGGTTCTGTTTTGCACCACCAGAACACCCAATGTTCGGCCAAGGCGCAATATCGGCACGCCGAGAAACGAACTGTAGGCTTCTTCGCCGGTTTCCGGACGGTAGGCAAACGCCGGGTGGGATTGCGCATCAGGCAAATTTAGCGTCTCGGCCTCAGCCGCAATATGTCCGACGAGACCTTCACCAACGTTGAGGATGGTTTTATGTACCGAGGAAGGGTTGAGACCTTCGGTGGCAAACAGCTCAAGTTGAAGACCCGGGCGCACAAGATAGATTGAACACACCTCCGCAACCATATTTGCAGCGATCGAGACAGCAACTTTTTCAAGACGCTTTTGTGCACTTTCCGGCTCCGCCATGACCTCGCGCAGCCGCCGGAGAAGGACACGCGGGCCACCAACGGAAATTGCCATTAGCCTGTGTCCTCCATGCGGGTCCCAATCCAGCGTTTTATCACGCCAAAAAATTGAGACTTAATTCGCATTCGCCAAATCACGGAAGTTATACCTCGTCCAGACCATAGGCCGTGTGTAATGTGCGGATTGCCAGTTCCGCATATGCCGCATCAATCAAAATGCTCACTTTGATTTCAGAAGTTGTTATTGCCAGAATATTGATTCCCTTTTCAGCCAGCACCTGAAACATTTTGGCTGCAACCCCTGCATGACTGCGCATGCCTATGCCGATGACCGATACTTTGACGACATCGCTGGTTCCGTTGATCGCCTCATAGGTGATCTCATCTTCGCATGACCGCAACACCTTAAGTGCATCGCCCAGATCATTAACCGGGACTGTAAACGTGATGTCAGCATGGCGGCCGTCATCAGAAACATTTTGCACAATCATATCGACATTGATATCCGCCTGCGCCAGGGGGCCGAAAATCGCTGCGGCAATGCCGGGTCTGTCGGCAACCCTGGTGAGCGTTACCTTGGCCTCATCCTTTGAATAGGCTATGCCACTAACAACCTGTTGTTCCACAATCTCTTCCTCATCACACACCAATGTCCCCGGACGCCTGTTGCCATCGCCTTGATCCGCCTCAGGGTCGTCAAAACTCGACCTCACCTGTAACCGTACACCGTGCACCATTGCAAGCTCAACTGAACGTGTCTGCAGTACCTTAGCACCCAAAGAAGCCATTTCGAGCATCTCTTCATACGAGATTCGTGACAATTTTTGGGCTTTGGCGACAATTCTCGGATCGGTTGTGTAAACACCATCCACATCGGTATAGATATCACAACGCCTGGCCTTTAGCGCAGCAGCAATTGCAACGGCGCTGGTATCGGACCCGCCTCGACCGAGAGTGGCAACCCGGTTGTTGTCACTGACGCCCTGAAACCCGGCGATAATCGCTGCTGATCCTGTTTTAAAAAACTCGTTTAGCGCCGCTGTTTCAACATTGGTGATGCGGGCTGAGCCGTGAGAGGAATTGGTTTTTATTGGCAGTTGCCATCCCAGCCAGGAGCGCGAATCAATAGCCATATCATTCAGCACGATAGCCAAAAGGCCCGCCGTTACCTGTTCCCCCGTCGATACGATAGCATCATATTCTTTACGGTCCGGTGACGGCGAAGCCTCTTTTGTCCAGCCAACCAGTTGATCGGTGGTTCCGGCCATGGCTGAAACAACCACGGCAACCTTGTGCCCGGCCTCAACCTCACGTTTTATATGAAGCGCTGCATGTCGGATTTTATCAATATCAGCAACAGACGTACCGCCAAACTTCAATACGAGCAGGGCCATAGACCGATCTCCAAAACAACTAAAGCGAAACCGCAGCGTTTATGGGGTTAGAAAATATGTGCCGATGCCAGCAACAGACCTCTGCCAAATGCCGCAACGGAACACGTGCGGCGTATTCATAGCGTCCTCTTTTGTCCCTGACAACATCGCAAGATATATTGACAGCACAATTTTCGCAGGCCATTTGTTACATAGGGTGATCTCATGGCAGACTTGAAGAATAAATGTCAGCACAAAAAACCATAAAACAATCGACAATTGATCAGGCGGAACTCGATAAATTTTCGGCTATGGCAGCCGAATGGTGGGACCCGTCAGGCAAATTCAAGCCGCTGCATAAGTTCAATCCTGTCAGACTTCGCTACATTCGCGATAAAGCAAGTGCTCATTTCGGGCTGAGCCCTGAGCAACGCCAGCCGTTTAAAAATCTTTCCGTTTTAGATATTGGTTGTGGCGGTGGTTTGTTGTGTGAACCCATGGCGCGTCTCGGGGCAAGGGTAACCGGGATCGATCCCGCCAAAACAAATACAGCCATTGCCGCCGCCCATGCCGACGGGCAAAACCTTGGAATTGACTATCAGGCCATAAGTGCCGAGGAATTGCTTGAAACCGGAAAGACCTTCGACATTGTGTTAAATATGGAGGTAGTTGAGCATGTGGCAGATGTGTCATTGTTCATCGCCAGTTGCAGTCGGCTCGTAGCCCCAGGTGGACTGCTTTTTTCCGCCACCTTGAACCGCACCCTCAAATCATTTGCTCTGGCCATTGTCGGCGCCGAATACATTTTAAGGTGGGTGCCCAGAGGAACGCATCAATGGGACAAGTTTGTCACTCCAGACGAACTCAAACAGGCAATCTTGGAAAACGGTTTGAATATCCAAAATATACAGGGCGTAATTTACAATCCTCTGCAGGATCAATGGCAGCCGTCTAGGGATACAGATGTTAATTATATGATGCTGGCGAGCAAACCCGCAGCCTAGCTAAGGCATGTCGCGCAAAAACGAAGATTTAAAGTGTGTCAAATGCATCCGACAAGATGAGACACGCTTTAACTCTGAAATTATCGACTTAGTTTTGATCTTCCGGCAGTAACGGCAGCGGCTGAATTTCAATGCCTTCTTCGCTCAAGGATTTGGCCTCCTCGAGCGAGGTCTCGCCATAAATGCCGCGATCTTCGCTTTCTTTGTAATGGATACGACGAGCTTCCTCGGCGAATTTATCACCAACATAATCAGCGTTTTCTTCAACCTTGCGCCTAATTTCACGCATGGCTTTAACGAGAGCCTTTTGGTTATCTGGCTTTTTCTGCAAAGTTTTCTGATTGGATTTTTTGCCAAGTAAGGGCGTCATAAGTGCCTTGTGCACATTGGTGCTGCCACACATCGGGCATTGAATTTCTGAGGCGGAAAGCTGTGAATCAAAAGTCTCATTGTCACGAAACCAGCCGTCAAACTCATGATTGAGATTGCACAAAAGATTAAATCGGATCACGACGCCTTCCTCTGGCTCTTAACCGGCTCACCGCTATAGTGGACCAGATCAAAGTGGCGGTCATGATTGAGAGCTGGAATGCGCGCACGCGCTTCAACTATTCTGGCTGGGTCAATCTGGGCAAGGATAACACCTGGTTCTTCATCAGCCTCGGCGAGAATTTCACCCCAGGGAGAAATTATCAGACTATGACCATAGGTTTCGCGACCGTTTTCATGTCGCCCGCCCTGGGCCGGCGCAAATACGTAACAGCCATTCTCAATTGCCCGGGCTTTGAGCAGAATATGCCAATGATCCCTGCCGGTATTTTTGGTAAAAGCGGCCGGAACCGTCAAATATCCCGCACCACTTTGAGCCAAGCTCCTGTAAAGGTGCGGAAAGCGGAGATCATAGCAAACTGACAACCCAACACATCCCCAGGGCATGTCAACTGTCACCGCCTGCGAGCCGGGTTGATAGTTTTTGGATTCGCGGTAACTTTCGCCGCCTGACAAATCGACATCAAACATGTGCATTTTATCATAGGTGGCAACAACGCGCCCGTCGGGACCAAAGACATAAGACCGGTTGGCAACTTTGGTATCTGATAATTTTATCGCCAGTGATCCGATCAGCAGCCAAATTCCCAACTCCTCCGCCAGGGTGGAAAAAGCTTTCACTGCCACATCGTCCTGTTCGAAAGATATGCGGGAAAATAAGCGTTTTGAACTCAACTCCATCAAGGCGGAGGTTTCCGGCGTAAGGATGAATTCTGCGCCTTTATCTGCCGCCTCCCGAATAAGATCAGTTGCACGTGCAATATTTTCCGCAACCTCGTTTGCGGTACGCAATTGAATGCATGCTGCTGTAAATATCGCCATTTAAATACCGTAACGTATTGTCTGGTTAGGCACCAAGCAAGGTTTCAAGTTTGCCTTGTCTATCCAAAGCATAAAGATCATCGTATCCGCCCACATGTGCATCACCAATAAAAATCTGCGGAACCGTACGCTTCCCTCCCGCTTTTTCCATCATGAACGCACGTTTTTTCGGGTTCATAGTTACATCTACTTCCTCGAATTCCGCCCCTTTTTCTTTCAAAAGTTTTTTAGCGGCAAAACAATAGGGGCACAACATCGTCGAATACAGTGTAACCGGTGCCATGTAAAAATATCCTCAAAACACTTCCGATGAAAAAATCCACCGCTCAAATTTTATCCAGTTACCTATATAGGCAGTTGCAGGGGATCAACAACCCTGGCGAACGCCAGAACATCGACATTCTCAGCCCCGCCACTAAGAATGGCCCTGCTGCAGGCTTCAATGGTGGCGCCCGTTGTAATCACGTCGTCAACCAGCAAAACTCGCTTGCCACTAACCCGCTCAAAGCAATTCTCATTAACAGCAAATGCGCCCGATACATTGCGCCGCCTTTGTGCAGCGGAAAGACCAACCTGGGTTTTTGTTTTACGCACTCTGTCAAGCAACTGCGGTTCATATTCAAGGCCAGTGTCCTTGGCAATTACCAGGGCAAGGGCAGCGGCCTGATTATAGCGTCTCACCCATAATCGTGAACGATACAACGGCACCGGAATGATCATATCGCACTGGTCAATCAACTCCCGCCCGGACCGTTTCATCAATCGAGCAAGGATAGGGGCTGCCTCCAGCCCGTCCTTATACTTAAACCAGTGGACAAGTTTGCGCGCCCGATCATCATATCGTACGACCGCGCGCGCCTTGCTATAGCTCGGCGGATCCGCAATAGCCGCCGCACTGAGGATACCCTCACCTGGATCATAATCAAAAGGAATACCCAACCAGTCGCACAATGGAGCTTCAATAAAGCCAAGCTCACGCCAACATGGCGCACAGAAGCCCTGAACGGCCAAAGGCGTTCGGCAACTTAAACATTGCGGTGGCAATATCAGATCAACAGACTTTCGCCACGTCGCTGACAGAAAATCCTGAGCAGCGAGGGTTAACCGGTCAAAAGTGGCTTTTCGAGCACTCATAAATCCGAGGCTACTCCAATTAAAGCCAAGATCAATCCCTTAAAAACAAGCGAGATCAAAGCAGCTTTGACCAACGCGGACAATCCCGGCATAAAGAGGGCTACTTGAAATAACCGAAACTCCTCTTGCAACGGCACTCGATGACAACGCCCAGGAATGTTCCTCTCATTTTCGATCAAACGCTCCTGCGCAAGCGGCTCAGGCGATCTTTTCACCAAGGAAAATCTGATAATTTTTTGATGCACAGAATTGGCGAAGATATTGCAGAAAGATTGGGATCGATAAAGCGCGAATTTTTAACATGCGCTCTGTTTGGCGATCATTATGGAACGATCACCACTGCCCTTAACGATCTGCCGACGGTGAGCAAAATCATATCATTAAGTTTGGCTGACCCGGGACCGGGTGTGCGGCTGCGTCCGCAAATAATCGGCACGGAAGAAATTTTACCACTGGCGTCGGAGAGCCTGGATCTGGCTATTTCTCTCTTAACTCTTCAACATTTGAACGATTTGCCCGGAGCCTTGGCCCAGCTCAAACGCGCTTTAAAGCCTGACGGTTTATATATCAGCGCCATATTAGGTGGAGAAACACTTGTTGAGCTTAGAAATGCCCTGCTCAGTGCGGAAATCGATGCCCGAGGCGGTGCTGTCCCAAGGATTTATCCCAGCGTCGATATCAAAGACCTTGGTGCGTTGTTGCAAAGAACAGGCTTCGCCCTGCCCGTTGTCGACAGCGATAAGTTAACTGTCACCTACCGCTCCACAGTGCATTTAATGCACGACCTTCGGCATATGGGATTGTCCAATATTCTGTTGGAAGGCTCAGGCACAAGCCTGAACCGGAGAATTCTTGCCAAATTGGAAGAGAATTATAAAAGCCGGTTTCCAGCGCCAAATGAACGTATAAAAGCAACTTTTGAAATCATTTATATGACCGGTTGGGCACCGCATGACAGCCAACAAGTTCCCCTAAAACCCGGTTCCGCCAAAACCCGGCTGGCTGACGCTCTAAAAACCACAGAATTTACTTTTAAGAAAAAAAATGATGACCTTGACTAGGTATCAGTGCTGGGATCCAGTGTGAGACAATCAACTTGTCAAAGCTGTTAATACACTTTGAAACAATATTGTAACTTTCCCTCCAAGCAGCACCCCGCTAACAATGATTGAAATGCTTATGCCACCTGCAATTAGAGCATACTCAATCGCGGTCGCGCCACTGTTTGATGAGGCAAAATCACGGGTCAAAGAGCAATTTTTTTGTACTATTTTCATTGTTATTTCGTCCCGTCAGTTAATCAGTTTTACTCACACATAAAACCAGTCGTTTAGACTATCGGTACAACTGCTACAGCAAATCCCGTAGCGAGGCTATGAGGGGGATATCCGCCGGCGGCATCGGATAATCAACCAGCCTAACTGGTTTCACCCAGGCAATCTCTTGTCCCTCACATCCGTTTACGCGTCCTTTCCATTTGCGGCACACAAATAAGGGCATCAAAAGATGGAAGGCCTCATAGGCGTGGCTTGCAAACGTCAGCGGAGCCAAACAGGCTTCCGTTACATCAATCCCCAGTTCTTCGCGCAACTCCCTGATGATAGCCTCTTCGGGCCGCTCTCCTGGCTCTACTTTACCGCCGGGAAACTCCCACAAACCGCCCATAGGTTTATCAGGCGGCCGCTTCGCCAGTAGAACGCGACCATCCGGATCAACCAATGCGCAAGCTGCTACCAACAGAAGTGTCATGCGTCAAATTTCAACCCAAATTGTATCTGACATTTATTAAGGATTGCCTAGTTGAATGAGTTAAGAATTCGTTGATCTCTAACCAATCTTTGGTCTGAGATTATTGTCTAACTACGATAATCGGCGTTGATGTCAATATATTCATGCGTCAGATCACAGGTCCAGACCGTAGCTGACCCGCCGGCAATTCCAACATCGACCACAATCTCTATTTCCTCGCCTTTCATATGCGCGGAAGTCACTTCCTCATTATAGCCGGGATGCACATAGCCTTCTTCTGTAACCTGATGGCCGCCAATCCAGATTTTCAACTTATCCCTGTCAGCCGCTTCGCCCGCCTTGCCAACCGCCATGACAATCCGGCCCCAATTTGCATCTTCCCCGGCAATTGCCGTTTTAACCAACGGCGAATTGGCAATCGATTTTGCAATCACCTTGGCGGCCCGGCCGTTTTCAGCCCCCTCTACCCGAACTGTTATAAATTTCTGCGCACCTTCACCGTCCCGCACGATCTGATGCGCCAGGTTCAAAGTTATAGAATTGAGTTTTTCCTTGAAATGATCAAGCCGGGGATCCTTTGCCGAACGGATGGCTTTCATTTTAACACTATGGGCGCGACCGGTTGCAAACATCAAAACCGTATCACTTGTAGAGGTATCACTATCAACAGAGATTGAATTGAAGCTATTTTCGATACTCTCACGCAGAAGTTTTTGCAAAACTCCCGTAGGGATAGGAGCATCGGTAAAAATAAAACTTAACATCGTCGACATATCCGGTGCGATCATGCCGGAGCCTTTGGCAATCCCATTTATCAAAACAGGCTGATCATCGATAATTGCACTATGTGTAGCTAGTTTGGGAAACGTATCGGTTGTCATAATAGCCCGGGCGGCTTCCAGCCAGTTGTCGCCCGCGGCTTTGTCCACCGTGTTTTTGATCAACCGGACAATTGAGGCGGCATCAAGCGGTTCACCAATAACCCCGGTTGAGGCTGCAAAAACTTCCCCTTGCGGGCAATGCAAAACATTCGCCACCTCTTGAACCACGGACTTGACACCGGCCATGCCCTTGGTGCCGGTGAACGCATTGGCATTGCCTGCATTGACAATAACCGCACGGGCACGTCCACGGGGCAGTTGTTTTCGGCACCATTCAACCGGAGCGGATGCTGTCTTCGAGTTGGTAAATACGCCGGCCACAGACGTTTCCCCATCACACAAGGCAATCATCACATCGTGTCGATTTTTATATTTTGTTCCCGTACATCCTACGCCTATCCGAACACCTGAGATCACCGGTAATTCAGCCAAAATATCCGGTGCCAGGGGAGATGCACCATTCTTTTTACGGGGTTTTTTGAAAGGAAACATAAGTTACACACTTAGATACGAGTTTATCACAATGCCAGCCTATACCGGCCGGCCTTGTGACGTCATCGTAATTTTAGCAACTATGTAAACGCGCCTATTTAGCGATAATCTCAATTTTTGCTTCGTCCCGCAATTTTTTGACGGCATCCGTCGCATAATTACGGATCAGTGCCAAACGCATGGATTCCCTGATTTGCTCAAAAGTCGGAACTGCTTTTTCGCGTTTATCTTCAACCTTGATAACATGCCAGCCAAAACGCGTCTTAACCGGCTTGGACAGACCACCGGCTTCCAAGGCAAAGGCTGCCTCGGCAAAGGAGGGGACCATCTGGCCTTTTCCAAAATAACCTAAATCACCACCCTTGGCACCACTTGGTCCGGTCGATTTGGTTTTTGCCAGCTCTGCGAAATCGGCCCCGCCTTCAAGCTCTTTCAGGATGGCATTGGCTTCATCCTCGGTCTTGACCAGAATGTGGCGGGCACGCACTTCTACTTCCGGCGTAATCTTGGCAAGGCCCTCCTGATAGGTTTTCCGGAGTTCTGCCTCTCCTATTTTTGCCTCGATCACTTTTTTCAAATAAACCTGCTGCAGGGCTCTGAGGCGATAAGATTGCTGGCGCAGCTCATATTCTTTCGTCTCGTTGAGTTTAAGCTTTTCAGCATCCTGGGCAATGAGGTGGCGTGCGATCATCTGTTCAATTAAAATGGCATCGCGCTGCGGGGCGGGAACCTGATTCAACCGCTCCCCTAATTCTTCCGCGAAAAAATCAAGTTGTGCCCGGGTGATAGCTTTGCCGTTAACCTTGGCAACAATTTCGTCCTGAGCAGCAAAACTCGCCGCTGGCAGCACGGCCAGCGCAATTCCTAAGGCTATAATTGAGCTGAAAGACTTCATGGACATAGCGACACTCCTTGTTTCAAAGACTACCCCAATTGTCCCAAAACGCCTTCAAAAGTGCGCCTAAATAACATGAGGTCTCAAACATTTTACAATCCATTGCGGACAGGACAATTCACTTGTCCGCATGGTTGGCGCGATAATGGTTCGAATAGCCCCATGATGCAAGCACCTCAAACATCACTTCTTTGAAAAAAGAGCCTGCGCGCTTTCATTGACATTAGCTCAAGCGGCGCTTATCTCTCGCATATCAATAAATTCTGCAGACACATGGAAGACGTAAGGAATGCTTAACCATAACGTCTGATTTTTACATTGAGTACAAATTGCCTTCCCAAAGATTTTTCGTTGACTTTGTCAATGTACTTTAGAACGGCTTGATAAGGACGAATTTCTATGATCGGTTTTGGTCATCTGGCCGCAAAATTATTCGGCTCTTCCAACGAGCGAATGCTCAAGACTTATTATCCAAAAATTGATGAGATAAATTCGCTTGAGCCCGAGCTTGAAGCCTTGAATGACGAAGAACTTAGAGCCCGCACAGAAACTTTCCGCCAGGCATTTAAGGACGGCACAAGCCTTGAAGACCTGCAGGTCCCGGCTTTTGCCACTGTCCGCGAGGCGGCAAAACGCACTCTTGGTCAGCGCCATTTTGACGTTCAGCTTTTGGGCGGTATGGTTTTACACGATGGTAACATATCCGAAATGAAAACCGGTGAAGGCAAGACCCTCGTTGCCACGCTGCCTGTCTATTTAAATGCCCTTTCAGGCAAAGGTGTCCATGTGGTTACCGTCAACGACTATCTGGCCTCACGCGATGCCGATTGGATGGGACAGGTTTATCGTTTTCTCGGCCTCAAGGTTGGATGTATTGTCCACGACCTTGATGATGACCAGCGCAAACAGGCATATGCCGCCGACGTTACCTACGGCACCAACAACGAGCTAGGCTTCGATTACCTGCGCGACAATATGAAATACACCCGGGAAGCTATGGTGCAGCGCGGCCACAATTATGCAATTGTTGATGAGGTTGATTCCATTCTTATTGACGAGGCCAGAACGCCTCTAATCATTTCGGGGCCGATAGAAGACAAATCAGACCTCTATAACCAGATCGACACCCTTATTCCCAGCCTTGTTGAGGGTGACTTCGAGGTTGACGAAAAAATGCGCACCGCCAGCCTGACAGATCAAGGCAACGATCATATTGAGCAGTTGTTAGAAGAAAGCGGCCTGCTGCAGGGAAAATCCTTATACGATATTGAAAGTGCCACGCTGGTTCATCATGTCAACCAGGCACTCCGCGCCCATAAATTATATGCCCGCGATACAGATTACATCGTCAAGAATGATGAAGTCATCATTATCGATGAATTTACCGGCCGCATGATGGAAGGCCGACGTTATTCTGAAGGCCTGCATCAGGCCCTAGAAGCCAAGGAACATGTTTCGATCCAGCCGGAAAACCAGACGCTGGCCTCGATCACTTTCCAGAACTATTTCCGTCTTTATGAAAAACTTGCCGGAATGACCGGCACAGCCCTGACGGAAGCAGAGGAGTTTCACGATATTTATAAACTGGAAGTAATTGAAATTCCAACAAACTTACCGATTACACGTAAAGACACTGATGATGAAGTATACCGAACAGCAGCAGAAAAATTCGAAGCCATCATTGAACTCATCAAGGATTGTCATGAGCGCGGGCAGCCGATTCTGGTTGGTACCACCTCGATTGAAAAATCTGAGCTGTTGTCGGAAATGCTCAAAAAACGCCAGGTCAAACATAATGTATTAAATGCGCGTTATCATGACCAAGAAGCGGTGATCGTCGCCCATGCGGGCATTCCCGGTGCCGTAACAATTGCTACAAATATGGCAGGACGTGGAACAGATATTCAGCTTGGTGGCAACCTCGATATGAGGGTGGCCGAAGAAACCCGTGACATAGATGATGAGAAAAAAATTGCCAAAATAATAACGAAAATAACTGCTGAGATCGCCAAGCTCAAGGAACGGGCGATTACCGCCGGCGGCCTGTGTGTCATTGGAACCGAGCGTCATGAAAGTCGCCGGATCGACAATCAGTTGCGCGGACGCTCGGGGCGCCAGGGAGATCCCGGGCGTTCACAGTTCTTCCTCAGCCTTGAAGATGACCTGATGCGGATTTTCGGTACCGATCGTATGGACGGTATGCTGCAAAAACTGGGCCTGGAACAGGGCGAAGCCATCGTTCATCCCTGGATCAACAAAGCCTTGGAAAAAGCCCAGCAAAAAGTTGAGGCGCGCAACTACGACATCCGTAAAAATCTACTCAAATATGATGATGTCATGAACGATCAACGCACCGTGATTTTCGAACAGCGCTTGAGCTTGATGGATGGAGAAGAGGTCAGTGAAACAGTAGCTGATATGCGCCATCAGGTTGTTGATGAAATGGTGTCCAAACATATCCCCGAGCGCGCCTATGCTGAACAATGGGATGTTGAAGGATTGAAGCAAAAAACCCACGAAATTCTTAATCTGGATCTGCCCATCGAGGAATGGGCGGCAGAAGAGGGCATTGCTGATCAGGAAATTCGTGAACGTTTGATGCAAAAAGCCGATCAGGCCGCCGCCAAAAAAGCCGCCGATATTACTCCTGAAATCATGAGGGATGTCGAAAAAGCAGTTATTTTACAAACACTTGACCATCTTTGGCGTGAACATCTCGTAATGCTGGAACATTTCAGACAGGTTGTAGGCTTAAGAGGATACGGTCAGCGTGATCCTCTCAATGAATATAAAACCGAAGGTTTCACGCTATTTGAAACTCTCCTGGTAAAAATGCGCGAAGGCGTCACGGCGCAGCTTTTGCGCATTGAACTGGTGGACGAAGATGCACAGGACTTGTTTGACGAGGAACTTCCCGAGATGGAGGCCTATCATCTCAACCCGCTGACCGGCGAAAAAGACCTCGACGAAGATAGCGCCAGGCTTGCCGCCAGCTACGGCACCACCGTGCGCAATCCTTCAATCGACGAACTCGACCCCTCCAAGCCCGAGACCTGGGGAAAAATACCGCGCAATGCCACGTGCCCTTGCGGCACCGGCAAAAAATTCAAACATTGCCACGGCAGGCTCCACTAGCCCCCGCGGCCAAGGCCGTGCGGATAGTTTAAATTTAGCGTTGGCATACAGTGGCTATGGTCTATATTTGCCGATATGACCAACGATCAAATGATTCTGTTCGCGTTATTGGCTGGCGTGTTTGTTTTTTTAATCTGGGGCCGCCTGAGATATGATCTCGTTGCCTTCTTGGCGCTCATAATCGCTCTTATTATTGGTGTTGTCCCGACTGAAAAAGCCTTTAGCGGTTTTGGTCACCCCGCCACTGTCATTGTTGCACTTGTATTGATCATCAGCCGGGGTTTATCAAATTCCGGCGCGATCGAACTAATCGCCCGTTACCTGGTAAGCGCCACACGCACGTTAAGTGCACATATCACCGTCATGGCCGGGTTGGCGGCAGGCCTGTCTGCCTTGATGAACAATGTTGGCGCCCTGGCTCTGCTTATGCCGGTTGATCTGCAAGCGGCGGAAAAAGCAAAACGAAGCCCCGCCCTCACCTTAATGCCGTTATCCTTCGCCTCCATTCTCGGTGGGATGATTACGCTTATCGGCACACCGCCGAATATCATTATCGCAGCTTATCGCGAGCAAGCGCTGGGCGAATCTTATTCTATGTTTGATTTTGCGCCGGTCGGCATCGCCTGCACCATAGCCGGGGTTGCTTTTATTGCGACAATTGGCTGGCGATTGATCCCTGTTGAACGCAGCGACCAAAATTCCGCCCAGGAACTTTTCAATCTTGAAGGCTACATTGCCGAAACCAAGGTTGTAGAAACAACGACCATAATCGGAAAACGCGTTAACGAGCTTGACCAGATCTGTGACGAAAATGATGTGACAATTGTTGGCGTGGTGCGCCGGGGACAAAGATTACCCGGTATGGCACGGCGGCAAGTTCTGAAAAAAAACGACATCATCATGTTAGAGGCTTCACCTTCCGCCCTGGAAAAATTCATCGGAGCCGTCGGTCTGCACTATGCCGGAGCCAACAAACACGGACGTATTTTAAGTGGTGGAAATTTAGCCCTGGTCGAAGCGGTTGTACCCGAAGGCGCGATGATCGAGGGCCGCTCTTCTTTGTCCGTGCGCCTGCTTTACCGCCATGCCGTAACTCTTCTCGGTGTATCCCGCAGCGGCCAGCGCTTTCGCGACCGCGTCCGGGATCTGAAAATCGAAGCCGGCGATATTCTGCTGTTGATCGGCCCGGCAGAACGTTTGCCTGAAATCGTCAATTGGTTAGGCTGCCTGCCGCTGGCCGAACGTGGCCTGCAACTCGTACAACGGCAAAAAGCCCTACTTGCCGTATCAATCTTTTTTACCGCAATCCTGCTTGCCAGCTTCGGCATCCTTTATCTGCCGGTTGCCCTGGCAGCTACCGCCGGATTGATGGTTCTTTTTGAAATCGTCCCCATTCGCCAGGTTTACACATCAATTGAATGGCCGGTCATCGTGTTACTCGGCTCCATGATACCCATTGGCGGTGCATTGGAGACAAGTGGCGGCACCGCCCTCATCGCCAGCGGAATTGTCAGCCTGTCAGCAGGTTATTCAGCCGCGGTTGTTTTGGTCCTGTTGATCGTGGTCACCATGACCTTGTCAGATGTATTGAACAATACGGCTACCGCGGTGATCGCTGCCCCAATAGCCATCGACATTGCCAAACGGCTGGATGTGAGCCCCGACCCTTTTTTGATGGCCGTGGCAATCGCCGCCTCTTGCGCCTTCCTGACACCCATCGGCCATAAAAACAACACCCTGATCCTGGGACCTGGAGGCTACAAATTCGGTGATTACTGGCGCATGGGACTACCCTTGGAAATATTGGTCATCGCCATTTCTGTGCCGATGTTGTTGTGGGTTTGGCCGCTTTAGAACGTCTTCAAAAATGATCCGTGATTGATGCAAAAAACCCTGACCGATACAACTTCCATGAATTACACCCGATTAGGCCGCACAGGTTTAACTGTTTCTGTTGCCGGCCTGGGTTGCGGTGGACACAGCCGGCTGGGGCAGGCATCGGGAGCAAGTGAAGCCCAGTCTATCTCGGTTGTAAAAGCCGCGATCGATATGGGAATTAACTTCATCGATACCGCAGCGGTTTACGGAACAGAGGAAATTGTCGGCCGCAGCCTCGGCAATATGAGGGAAAAAGTCGTAATTTCCTCGAAAGAACAGATCGTTTCCAAAGGTTCTTCGCCGCTGGAAGGCGAGGTTATTTCAGGTGAAGCGCTGAAAACAAGAGTTGAAGCCTCGCTGAAGCGGCTAAATACCGATTACATTGATATTCTGCATCTTCATGGCGTCATGCCTGATCAGTATCTCCAATGTCGCCAAAACCTCGTACCCGCGCTTTACGATTTAAAAACACAGGGTAAAATTCGTTTTCTGGGAATTACCGAGCGCTTCATTTACGACACCTCCCACAAAATGCTCAGCAAGGCGCTCACAGATGACTTCTGGGATGTGGTGATGATAGGTTTTAACCTGCTCAATTCCTCCGCAAAGCGCAAGATTTTGCCAAAATGCCGGTCAAACGAAATTGCCGCCTTATGCATGTTTGCCGTCAGGCGCGCGCTGTCCCAGCCAGACGCACTACGAACTCTCATCAAACAGTTGAGCGACAACAAAATCGTCAATGCTGCAGAATTTGATCCCGATAATCCTCTGGGATTTTTGATCAGCGAAGGTGGAGCAGAAAGTGTGGTAGATGGTGCCTACCGCTTTTGCCGCCACGTCGAGGGTCTCAATGTCATATTAACTGGAACAGGTAATATCGGCCATCTCAAACAGAATATCGCCTCGATAAACCGTGGTCCTTTGCAGCCATCATGCCTGCACAAGCTTGCCGCATTATTTGGCCATATTGACTCAGTTTCCGGAGAATAAAATCGCTCGGGCAAGTTCCATAACAACGCCGAGTGCGCTGGTTTGACACCATCAAATGAGCCTATATCAACAGATCATGCTCTAGAAGTTTCCCGCCGCCACGTTGGCCTTGCCGCCTTCCACTCTGACAGTCCTGCTCGTATCCGCGGTTGCCGAAGCATCCGCCTGCGACACAATCTTTTTGGCTAACTGATCAAAGGGCGTGGTCTTGGGACTGCGGAACAACGGAACTTTCTCCACCTTCAGATGGCGGGCGGCCAGGGCAATGGCCCGGCGATCAGATTTTTTCGGACGGGCAAATAAATCGATATCTTTTTCAGGCGCGGTCTCAACCACATACTGCCTGTTTTTAACGCCAACTTGCGGTGGTCGCCTTGTTGCATTGAAAAGATCGTATCCGACTTTCAATTCCTGCCAGAATGAATACCATTCATTGTCTTTATATCTGGCCAGGTTGGCCTCGGTCATACGAAATGGAAAAGCCTGAACATGAAACGCCCGCTGTCCGCCCAAAAAAGCATCGCGGGCAAGAGAATAGATTTCCTCGATGTTTTTGTTTGTCAGGGCGTAACAACCAGCAGAACTGCATCCACCATGAACCATGAGAAAAGTTCCGGTGCGTTTATAAGACACATCATAAGCGTTGGGAAATCCCAGATTAAAGGATAGATGATATTTGCTGAAGGGGTTCATCTGCCCCGGTTTGACAAGATAAAAACCTTCCGGCGCCTGGCGGTCTCCCTCCTTGAGCTTAGGCCCAAGTTTCCCCGACCAGTTACAAATTTTATAGGTCTTGAACAAAGCAAATTCAGACCCGCGTTTAACCCATACCTCAAGTTCTGCTTCTTGTTTGAAAATGCGCATGAAAACCGGCGAGCCCAACGCCATTTTCTTTTGGCTCAACAGAAGTTTAGCTTCTTCAGAAAGCGGTTTTAGATGTTTAGGAATTCCTTGATAACACCCCAACAACGGCAAAAATACCAGGAGGCTCAAAAAACGCCAGATAAGGGCTATTTGCAAATCACATCTCCTCTTGATGCGTTTTTGTCAGGCCGTAAGGTATATGTCACTAGATTGACATTAAGGAATGGTTAATCATAGATAAAAGTACTATCCCACAGACATCATATACACATCTTTTAGAGGACCATAATTACAAAAGTTGGCGTTTTAGAGATTTCGGCCGATAGCGAGAAATTTCTCTCGCCTGTGTTCGATTATTTCATCCCGGCTCATGTCCGAATATTTGTTCAAAGCCTCCGACAGGGCATTTCCTGCCTGCAAAAT
>JAJFHR010000281.1 GCA_021775515.1 Hyphomicrobiales bacterium
GCGCGTGTCTTTATCGCAAAACCGGTGCCCACTTTTGCGAGACACGCTTTAGGCCAGAGCTTGTTCCAAATCCGCGATCAGATCATCAATATCTTCCACGCCTACCGACAAACGAACCAGACCATCGTCAATTCCAATCGAGGCTCTGATCTCAGCGGGAATTGACGCATGTGTCATGATTGCCGGGTGTTCGATCAGGCTTTCCACGCCACCCAGACTTTCGGCCAGGGAGAATAATTCGCAGCGCTCAAGGAACCGCCGCGCCGGCTCCAGCCCGCCAGCCAAAACCGCGGTGACAATGCCGCCAAACCCGGTCATCTGCCGGGCGGCAATCTCATGGCCGGGGTGAGATTTGAGACCGGGATAATAGACCTTGTCAATCTTGGCGTGCTGATCGAGGAATTGGGCAATTTTTTCAGCACTTTGACAATGTTGTTTCATCCGCAACGGCAGTGTCTTTAACGAACGCAACACCCAAAAAGAATCATTGGGACCAAGAACGCCCCCCACCGCATTGGAAAGATAGAACATGCGCTCGGCAAGATCGCCAAACGGACTGTCGCCCGAGACCACCGCCATGCCAGCGACAATGTCGGAGTGACCATTTAGATATTTTGTCGCCGAATGCACCACGATATCAATACCGTAATCCAGCGGGCGCTGCACATAGGGACTGGCAAAAGTATTATCACAAACACTTATCAGCCCGTGCCGCCGGGCAATTCTGGCGACAGCTTCAATATCTATGATTTTGAGCAAAGGGTTGGTCGGAGTTTCAATCCAGATCATTTTGGTTTCCGGACGAATAGCCTGCTCGATGGCATCAAGATCTGAAAAATCGATGAAAGAAAATTCATGCCCTGAAGTTCGTTTGCGGACATTTTCAAACAACCGGTAGGTGCCGCCATAAAGATCATCCCCGGCAACCACATGAGCCCCGGCATCAAGCAACTCCAAAACCGTGCCTGAGGCCGCCATGCCCGAGGCAAAAGCAAATCCCGCCGCACCGTTTTCCAGATCAGCCACGCAATTCTCCAAGGCCTTGCGGGTGGGATTGTGCGACCGGCTGTATTCATAACCCTTGTGAACACCGGGGCTTTGCTGAACATAGGTGGAAGAAGCATAAATCGGTGTCATGATAGCACCAGTAACCGGGTCTGGTTGCTGGCCGGCATGAATGGCGCGCGTTGCAAACCCCAGGCGATTTTTTTTTGTCATTAACAAACTTTCTTAAGTTGAGCCTTCGTTTCATCCCGAACGCTGAGCCAGACGCAAATGATTTAAAACGTCCATTTTGGTGACGATACCCTGAAAGTGGCCATCGTGCATGATAAGCGCCGTCATGCCGCCGGTAAGAACCTTCAACAATCCATCCATGGTTTCCTGCGCCTCAATTTTTATCAGGTTGCGGGTCATAATATTTGCCACATCGCCATCAAACTTTCCACCCGCCTGCAGCACGTGTATCAGCAAATCTTCTTCATCAACCAGTCCGACAACATCATCGTCTTCAATTACCGGAAGTTGCGAGATATCGTAAAGTTTCATTTGCCGATAGGCATCACTCACCCGGCTTTGCGGTTTGAGCGTAATGGTTTCTCCCTTGACGTATTTGTGACTGATCAGATCTCGCAGATCGCCGTTCAGCGGGCGTTCAATAAAGCCATTATCGACCATCCAGTAATCGTTGAACATCTTGGAGAGGTATTTGTTTCCACTATCGCAGACAAACGATACGATATTGCGCGGCTCGGTCTGCTCGCGGGCATATTTCAATGCCGCCGCCACCAGTGTGCCGGTGGATGATCCCGCCATCAATCCTTCCTTGCGCAACAATTCGCGCGCGGTTGCAAATGACAGCTCATCTGAAATCGTATAGGCCTTTTTCACGCGGGATAAATCCGCAACCTCAGGCAGGAAATCTTCGCCGATACCTTCAACCATCCACGCCCCCACGTCAGGACTGATGTCGCCGGTCTCGACATAATGCTGCAAAATAGAGCCTTCGGGATCGGCCAGCACAATTTCAATCTCCGGCATCACCTTGGCGAAATACCGTGAAAGTCCCGTCAAAGTCCCGCCGGAGCCGACACCGCAGACAACCGCATGAGGCACCAGTCCCACACTGGCCAACTGCTGCACAGTTTCAGGGCCGGTGGTTTTTTCATGGGCATCGGGGTTGGCTGGATTGGTGAACTGATTGACGTAAAAATAGCCTTTTGTGCGGGCAATTGCGGCAGCCAGATCCTGGTAATATTCTTCATGTCCCTTGCCCACGTCAGACCGCGTAATGATCACCTCGGCACCCATGGCACGCAAATGAAAGATTTTCTCCTGGGCCATTTTGTCCGGCACAACAATAACCAGCTTGTAGCCTTTTTGCGACGCCGTCAGCGCCAGGCCGAGGCCGGTATTGCCGGCTGTGGCCTCTATAATCGTCCCGCCCGGTTTCAATCTGCCGTCGGCTTCAGCCGCCTCAATCATCGAGCGGCCGATCCGGTCCTTGATCGAGCCGCCGGGATTTTGATTTTCAAGTTTCAAGAACAGACGACACACGCCGGTGTCCAGATGCTTAATCTCTTGCAGCGGCGTGTTGCCGATAGCCTCAAGAACACAACCATAAACGGGAGCAACCATCGCAAGCCTCCTTGTCAAAAACAGTAGCCCACTAGATTATATATGAAAAGCGCGAGTCGAACTCTCAAGGGCCCAGCACCAACTCGTATCAACTGAAAACCGCACACAAACCATGTCTCGCGCGACGGCGGGCGATAACTTAGCGATAAATTTCATCCAAAATTTGCGCGTGCCAAGCAGGTACTACATTCTGCCGCCAATCAGGCAGCGGCAGGTTTATCTAATCAAATCGTTGGGCTAGGGCAGGACGGCGATGGCCGTTTAAGGCCTTAAAGGCGCCAAACGTTTAAGATCAGCCTTAGCGCCGTTCCAGAACAACAAAGGCAAAGGCTACATTGTCGCCTTCTTGTTGCTGATGTGGTTCGCGCGAAACTTCCTCCCACTGGGCAGGATCAAGCTCGGGAAAAAGCGTATCGCCAACCACGTCCATGTGGATTTCTGTTTTGTAGATCCGATCGGCAAAAGTCAGGGTCTGGTTGTAAATTTCACCGCCACCTATGACCATGAGCTCATCCGCGCCGCGCTCTTCTGCCAGACGCTCGGCTAGTTCCATCCCCAAGGCAACACTTGCGGCTTTATGTATGCCCTCATGCGCAAAATCTTTGTTGCGGGTCACCACCACATTGTCGCGGTCCGACAGCGGGTGTCCGATTGCTTCAAAGGTCTTGCGACCCATCAAAACCGGCTTGTGCAGCGTTTTTTTCTTAAAATACTTCAAATCACTGGACAAATGCCACGGCATGGCCCCGTCACTTCCAATGACGCCATTATCAGCAACGGCGGCAATCAAAGAGATTCGCATAACATCTCCCCGCTATTAACATTTACCCCAGATCAAAATAATACAGGTAAAACTCAGACTAATTCAACCAAAAGTCTCCACATCAACCAGTTAATCACAGAAGAATACTTCACTGGCTGTATTACTTACCGTTAGGCCTTAATCCAAATTTACAGCCCCATTTGGTTTCTTTTGTTTTCAGGCGGCTTTGCAGGTCTTTTAAAGTCTTGCGGGCAAAATCCCGGCGTTC
>JAJFHR010000282.1 GCA_021775515.1 Hyphomicrobiales bacterium
CCAAGGAGCCGGTGCAAAAGGTTGAATGGACCGCTCCGGAAAAACGCCCGCAACCTGTTTTCTTGCCTTCGCGGGATTGGGCGCTGACTGCTGCCGATGTCATCGGTACTTCTCCGCTTGACCTTCAGGGAAATCTTAGTCTTGAAGGAATTGTCCATCTGTTTTCCGATGCAAGCGTTCAATCCCAAACGTTGATCGAGATGACCCCGGCCTACATGCGCAACAATCGGATTGGATTTTCGACGATGGAGTTTCGGTTCATTTTTCACGAGGCTCCGCCACGCCCCGGCGATCTGGTGGAAATCAGAAGCAACGTTTCCCATGTCGGCCAAACCTCGTTAGGCTTTGTCCATGGCCTGTGGAATTCAGGAGATAACCGTCTTCTGGCAACCTTGACCCAGTCTGGTGTGCACCTGGATTTGAATAAGCGGCGCCCGGCGCCGTTACCTGAAATCATCCGGAATAAAGCGGAAAAATTGTTGGGGTGAAGGCCAAAAAGTTTCAGCAAAAATAGAACTCCCACCTGATAAATTATACTGTTTCTGCGTTGTTAAGGTAATTTTCGCAAAATTTGCTCCGATGGCTTGAATTTTGTCAGCGCAATATAAACATAGGATGTTACCGCCGCCTCCTTAACCGAAGTAGCGACATCTTTGTGTTGGGTTTAATTGGCCAGCACCTTTTTTCGTGGGTTTTCATATGCCGGACTGGATGACGCTAGCCAACCTGGAGCCTGGAAAATTCTCTATGGTTGTGTTGATCGATATTATCTTGTCCGGAGATAATGCCATTATTATAGGTATGGCTGCTTGCGCCGTGCCGCGCGAATTTCGCCATCGCGCGATTTTTTATGGCATAGCGGCTGCTGTAATCCTGCGAATTTTATTTGCCGTAGGGGCGTTTTATCTGCTCCAGATAAGGGGGTTGCAATTCGTTGGCGGCATAATGTTGTTTTGGGTGTGTTGGCGGTTGTGGAATGATTTGCGAGATAATCAACCACAAGCCCTTGATATGTCACTTGATTGTGATGAGGTGACGGTTGGCGGATCTTCTGGCGGTGCAGCGGCAATGTCGATGCGCAAGGCCATGTTCAATATCCTTATCGCTGATATTTCAATGTCGCTGGATAATGTCATCGCCGTAGCCGGAATTGCCCGCGGCAATTTGCTGGTAATGGTGCTGGGATTGGCTTTATCGGTCGCCATAATGGCGCTTGGGGCGACATGGATTGCCCGTCTTCTTGACCGGTTTTATTGGTTAGGCTACGTCGGCCTGGCGGTTATTGCGGTTGTGGCGGGTGATTTGGTTTGGGCTGGTATTCAGGACATTATGAGGGCCTGACTGCCGGACACGATCGATCAAAAATTCGTTTTTATAAAAACAGGTATTGATAGAATCCCATTTGCGCGCGTAAAGTCCGGGGCATTATGTATAATTTATCCCGTGATCTTATCGGCTATGGCCCGACCCCGCCACAATTTACCTGGCCCCGTGGCGCGCGCCTGGCGCTCAACCTGGTTATAAATTATGAAGAAGGTGCGGAAAACTGCACCTTGAATGGCGACAAAGTTCCAGAAACGCATCTATCGGATATGGCAAACCTACGGGCAAAGCCCGGCACTCGCATGCTCAATATCGAATCTGTCTATGAATATGGCAGCCGCCGGGGCTTCTGGCGCATCCTAAACGTGATGGAGGAGCGGAATCTGGCCTTTACCGTTAATGCGGTTGGGTTGGCGCTCCAACAAAACCCGCTGGCAGCACACGCGATTAAGTCGGCGAATGCCGATGTTCAGGCTCACGGTTGGCGGTGGATTGACTATTCAACGGTTTCCGAAGAGGTTGAGCGCGCTCACATCAGCAAGTGTGTTGAGGTGATTGAAGGGCTGACTGGCGCGCGTCCCTTGGGCTGGTATACCGGGCGTCCAAGTATCAACACCCGACGGCTGGTTGTGGAGGAGGGTGGCTTTCTCTACGATTCAGACGCTTATAATGACGATATTCCCTATTGGACCGGTGGTCATGGGCGGCCCCATCTGATTTTGCCTTTCTGCTTGGATACCTCAGATGGCCGTTTCAGCCATGGCCAGGGATTTGATCTTGCTGATGAGTTTTTTATCTATCTGAAAGACACCTTTGATTGTTTGTACGAAGAAAGTGCAAGGGAGGCAAAAATGATGACCATAGGTCTTCATGGACGCCTTGTCGGCAGGCCCGGACGAATTGCTGGTCTCAAACGCTTTTTGGATCATGTGCTCAAACAAAAAGATGTGTGGATTTGCCAACGCAACGACATCGCAAGATATTGGCGTGACCACCAAAAACCTGACGTATTTCTGGTCTGATAGCTGCGCAATGGCGGGCGTTTTTGTTGAAACAAACAAAAATTGAGCCCGGCACCAGCCAGGGTGCAGGGCTCTGTGTTGTTTTAGGGATGCTTCAGGCAGCAGCGTTTATACGAACGTAATGTCATCGGCGTTGAGATCACCGCGTACGACACCGCCGATCAGCAGCGAGATGCCGCCGCCAAGGTCAATCAGCGTATT
>JAJFHR010000283.1 GCA_021775515.1 Hyphomicrobiales bacterium
TTGGTCTGTGTATCACCTGTGACATACTCAACCTTTTTGCCCAGAACACCCTGTCCGGTGAGTTTTGACGGCTTCATGGTGTCCATCATGCCGCCGCCGTTGTTGAGATGTTTAACGGCCAGCTTATAGGCGCGCAATTCATCCGCACCTTCATCGGCATATGCACCGGTCTGCGGCACATTAAAACCTAGCGTGATTGAATTGCCTTTGACTGGAAAATTACCAATACTCTTTTGTGCCCAGGCATCTTTGATGAAAAACATCGGCGCAGCTGCAACGAAGGTGGATGCTGCACCGGCTTTTAAAATCGTCCGGCGCGAAATTTTAGAAATCTTATCTGACATGCTTCGTGTTTCCTCCCGGCTTTAGTTCCCGCAGACAAAACGAACGGCGAGGCTAAAACAAAATTTATATTTGGCGCCTTATCCAGCGCACCAAACAACAATGCGATTGTATCCGCTGTAATCGATCACCGATCTGAGCAAATTTTCCCAGCTTAGTTCCAACCGCACAGACAGATATCGGGGAGACTTTAGGTGCAGAAAAAACAAGCCGCCATTGGACAAAGGGCGATGAGACTAAAGGTTATTATACCAACGTCTATTGCGGCAAAATATCGCAATGAAAAAGCTTAATCGTCAGCCAGCAGGGGATGTTTTAGGCCACACGCGCTTGTTTTTTGCGCTCGTGTTCCTTGAGGAATTTTTTACGAACCCGGATCGATTGAGGCGTGACTTCGACCAGTTCATCGTCATTAATGAACTCCAGCGCATACTCCAGCGTCAGGGGTATTGGCGGCACGAGAATTAGGTTTTCATCAGTTCCCGCAGCCCGGATGTTGGTTAGCTGTTTGCCCTTGAGCGGATTTACCACAAGATCGTTGTTTCGCGAATTAATGCCGATAATCATACCTTCATAAACATTGTTTGCATGGCCGATAAAAAGGCGCCCGCGCTCTTGAAGATTGAAAAGAGCATAGGCCAGAGCCTTGCCCTGGGCAATTGATACCAATGTACCATTCGACCGGTTTCCAAGGTTTCCACTAACCTTTTCACCATAATGGTCAAACGAGTGATACATTAATCCGGTGCCGGAAGTTGTGGTCAAAAATTCGGGACGAAAACCAATCAATCCACGGGTCGGAATTAGATAGTCGAGCCGAACCCGGCCTTTTCCATCAGGCACCATGTCCTGAAGGCTGCTGCGCCTAGTCCCGAGTTTTTCCATTATCGCGCCCTGGTGAATTTCTTCCACGTCCACCGTCAAGGTTTCCCACGGCTCTTTTTCCACCCCGTCAATGTTTTTGAGGATTACTTCCGGCCGCGAAATTGCCAGCTCGTACCCTTCCCGCCGCATGGTTTCGATGAGAATTGACAAGTGCAATTCTCCACGCCCGGATACTTTGAATTTATCTGGGTGTTCGGTTTGATCCACCCTGAGTGCCACATTGTGAATGAGCTCCTGGGCAAGGCGCTCACGTAAATTACGGCTGGTGACATATTTACCCTCGAGCCCGCCAAAGGGTGAATCATTGACCTGGAAGGTCATGGAGATTGTCGGCTCATCTATTGTCAATAGAGGCAGCGCTTCCACGTGGTCGGGATCACACACCGTATCGGAAATTCCCAGACCATCAATTCCAGTAAAGGAGATAATATCACCCGCTGTGGCCGTTTCCATTTCAACTTTTTCAAGACCGTGAAAGCCCAGAACCTGCAAAATCCGGCCGCGCCTGACTTCTCCCCGCGCATCGGAAATTGCCACGTTCATATTGCGTTTGACCTGCCCCCGCTTGATCCGGCCTATGCCGATCACACCGGTATAGCTAGAGTAGTCCAAAGCGGAGACCTGCAATTGAAAAGGTCCCTCCTGATCAACCTCGGGCGCAGATACATGTTCAACGATGGTTTGAAACAACGCGTCCATATTATCGCTGGGTTTTCCAAGATCAGTTGTCGCCCAACCCTGCAGGGCTGAGGCATACAGTACCGGAAAATCCAATTGTTCTTCTGTTGCCCCAAGCCGGTCAAACAGATCAAACGTTTGATCTACCGCCCAATCCGGACGCGCACTTGGCCGGTCAACTTTATTAACGACAACGATCGGTTTAAGTCCCTGAGCAAGCGCCTTTTTTGTCACGAAGGTTGTTTGCGGCATGGGCCCTTCGACAGCGTCAACAAGCAGAAATACTGAATCCACCATCGACAAAACGCGCTCTACCTCACCGCCAAAATCTGCGTGACCCGGAGTATCAACAATATTGATATGCCAGTCTTTCCAGCTAATTGCAGTGTTTTTGGATAAAATTGTGATGCCGCGTTCGCGTTCCAGTTCATTGGAATCCATCACACGTTCGACACTTTGTCCGCGAGTTGCAATCGTTCCCGACTGCTTCAACAGCTCATCTACAAGTGTGGTTTTGCCGTGATCCACATGGGCAACAATGGCAATATTACGCAGTAATCTCGGGCTCATGAATATTCCAATCGGGCCAACTCTTCCCTCATACGAAGCGTGGCGCTAAAAATTCTCTACCGTAAATGTGTATTGGTAAGTAGCCTGTTTCAAGCAGCGCAACATGCTCAACCTGAAGGCTGGTGTTGCGTGACCTATCACAAAAACATAGCGCTGCTTATCCTGAATTGCATATATAGTGAAGAAGAAAATGTAATCAACCGCAACTTCTATCCTCTAATTTTGCAAGTTGCGGACCTTGAAGATATTTTATGAGTTGTTTCCAGCCATTGAGGCCGTCGAGCAGCTTAGTGGGTAGATGTGTATGAATTGTCACTGCAAGCGCCTCCTCGCCTGGGTGGTTTTCACCATTGCTGTTTTTCAAATTCCCAGCCTACAGGCAAAAAACCCGCTGATCGCCGCTGCTTCCAGCCTGCGCTATGTCATGAGCGAACTTGAATCAGCCTATATCGCCGACGGCGGCACCAAATTGAGGCTGAGTTTCGGATCTTCCGGCAACCTAAGCCGGCAGATTTCCCAAGGTGCGCCTTACGAATTGTTCCTGTCTGCCGACAGCTCTTACGTATCGACGCTCATTCGCTCCGGTTTAACGAAAGACAAAGGCCAAATCTACGCGTTCGGCCGCCTGGCTCTGATCATGCCAAAAACGTCTGATTTTGCCGTTGGAGCAGATTTATCCGGCCTCAGGGCAGCCTTGCGCTCGTCCCGCCTCAAACGCTTTGCAATTGCCAATCCCCAACATGCACCTTATGGCCGCGCCGCTAAAGAGGCTTTAGAGTACGCAGGTCTCTATGCTGAAATCCAGCCTTTCCTGGTTTTTGGTGAAAATATCTCTCAAACCGCCCAATTTGCCATATCCTCTTCTGCTCAAGGTGGGCTGGTGTCACAGTCCCTGGCTTTAACCCCTGCCATTGCCAGCACAACCACATCAACCCTGATTCCTGCCACCTGGCACAAACCTTTAAGGCATCATATGGTTTTACTCAGAAATGCCGGCAAAAATGCGGAGAATTTTTACGCCTTTATGGGCTCCGCCAAAGCCCAGCAGATATTGGCCCGCAACGGATTTTCCCCGGCCAAACCGGAAAGTTAAGCCACCACATCAAAGTTGTGGCTGCTCATCTTCCGCCGGCATGATGTGAATGCCTTCACTTAATAATGAAACGGTAATTTTCTCACCCACACTAACTTCGTTTCGGCGCACCGCATGCGTATCCAGCGACAAAACAAGCTGACAATCGTCCATCGCTTCAACCATCATGGTTACGCGGGTAGTTTCACCAAAGGTCAACACCTCGCTCACCTGACCCGAAACTGGATTTTCACGTTCACCCTTTGACGGTCTTTTGCGCCGATGCAACACCACAAAGGAAGGAGGAATAACCCAAGAAACCGTTTCACCCGGGCTAATAGCCGTATTGCCCTTAACCTCCAGAACAAGATCATTCCACCTTATCTGCAAGGCGAGAGAGCCAGAATCACAGCTTTCCACAATACCTTTATGAACGTTGGGCAAATCAACCAATCGCGCCACAAGTGGCGAGTTTGGCTGTGTCATAATTCTGTTGGGAAGCCCAAAATCAAGCGTTTTACCACGATGGAGAACGCAAATTTTATCCGCCAAGAGGTTTGCTTCACCAAGATCATGGGTAACCAGTACCACCGGGATCTTGATATGTTGGCGAAGCGCAACAAGCTCGCTTTGCAGTTTCCGCCGCGTCACCCGGTCAACCGCCGAAAACGGTTCATCCAGCAGCAATACCTGGGGTTCGCGCGCCAAAGCCCGGGCAAGGGCCACACGTTGCTGTTGGCCACCCGACAGGGCCGCAGGTTTGCGCGCCTCCAGACCACCAAGATTAACCCGTTCCAGCCAGTCAATCGCCTTGGGACGCCGCTTTTCCTTGGCAAGATGATCAAGCGCCACCATCAGGTTTTCAAGGGCCGACATTTGCGGGAACAGAGCAGGTTCCTGAAACACCATTCCGATGCGGCGTTTCTGCGGCGAGCAAAAATGACCCCGTTCTGTATCCAGCCACACATCGCCATTGCACGAAACCTGGCCGAATTCCGGTGAATAAAGACCCGCTATTGCCCGTAAAATGGTCGATTTACCACTGCCAGAAGGCCCGACCAGAGCGACCAGTTCACCGGTTTGACAAGAAAACTC
>JAJFHR010000284.1 GCA_021775515.1 Hyphomicrobiales bacterium
GCTCGCCAGCATGGCATATTGGCCGGCATTGATATTGCAAAAGCCGCCTTTGAAACTATCGACAGCCGAATAATATTCGACCGCCACATTGACGATGGCGAACTGTTGGAACCAGGGAGAGTTGTTGCCGGGATATCCGGCCCAGCCCGGGGCATCCTGATCGCAGAACGCACCGCCCTTAATTTCCTCGGACACCTGTGCGGCATTGCAACCCAAACCGGCAAATTTGTCGAAACAGTCAAAGGAACCAAGGCACATATCTGCTGCACAAGAAAAACCACCCCTGGTCTGCGGGCCATGGAAAAATACGCAGTTCGCGCCGGTGGCGGCATGAACCATCGATTTGGTCTGGATGATGCCGTATTAATTAAGGACAACCATATAGCTGTCGCCGGCGGCATCAAACCTGCTCTCCAGGCAGCCCGGGCCGCCACTGGACACATGATCAAGATAGAGATTGAGGTCGATACGCTGAAACAGCTTGGTGAAGTGTTGAAAATCGGCGCGGATGCCATATTGCTCGATAATATGCCGCCGGATGTTCTTGCCCAAGCCGTCAAAATGATTGCCGGACAAGCTATCAGTGAGGCCTCAGGCGGCGTAAATCTGGCAACAGTCAAAGCGATCGCCGAAGCCGGCGTGGATCTGATTTCTATCGGCGCTATTACCCATAGCGCACCAACCCTGGATCTCGGTTTGGATTTTGATGATTAACCGGTTTCAGCGGGCGTAGGCTGCAAGTCTTGGTGCAACATAAAAGATGTGCCGGCCGATGGTAGCTACACGGACCAATTGTTTCGCCCACTTCGGGTTTGCATAATCTGCGTGATAGTGGGTTACCCGGCGCATGCGCTTGTCCCGCAATTTCCCTTTCAACACCGAGCTGGCGATGGCCTTCGATGAACGCCACGATTTGTTATTACGAGGAATATCCGGTATTCCGTCACAGGCAAATGAGAACTGGCAGCTATTGCGCCGTTTCGCACCCTGATTGACCACACCACAAACCGTGCTTGGATAATAACGATTATTCTTCCGGTTCATGATGACGTTGGCTACCGCGATCTGACCATCGCGTGGTTCGCTTCTTGCCTCAAAATAAATCGCCCGCGCCAGACACAGCTTCTCGTTTCGGTTAAATGTAATCTGGCGGCGCTTCTTGTCACGTTCGCGCCTTTGAGCCAAGGCGACCATCACAACCGCCTTTTCCATGGGCTCCGGCGCAGCCTTTGGAACAACCAATGCCGTATCTACAACCAACGACCGCTCCGCGGCCTCTTGGGAAACGGATAATCTGGGCCCAACAGCAGCAGGTTCTTCAGAAAAGACGCCCTGGCCATATGAAACTTTGTCGGCAACGCGACGTTGGGGCCGCAAAGCTACCCGGTCCGATTTTTCCCCAAAAGAAGATACCAGCAACTGATCATTACTTCGGGTTTCAACAGGCATCTCTGGCAGTTGCGCAATTTCGGTAATTTTAAGTGAAACTTTTTTGGACGATAAAACCCGGTTGGCTTTGACTAGGTTTTTCGCCGTCATTTTGTCTTTAGCTGACTGAGCCGATGGTAGAGGTGATTGTGGTGTCGAAAATCCGCTGAGCAATTGCCCCGTCTGATGACCGGCATAACCCGAGAGCAGAATGGCAGAAAGCCCAAGCGCGCCAAATTTTATAGTATTAATACGTAACACGCATCTCTCTCTCAAGCCCGCTATTCAACTGAACTTTTAGCTTATCTGCATCATGCTTAAAAGTTTGTTACCACACACACCAAATTGAGACAATGCGCTAAGGTGGTTTTTGTCAAAAAACCTTCATACGGAACTGAGTCAGACGCCGCTGGGTCCAGATGTCCTTGAACCAATGCCCCATTATAAGCATGCTGATCGCCCCCGGCAACCTTGCATCGGCAGAATTTTGGCAAGGCAACAAACAGGGAATATTGGCACACCTTTGCTCATTAACGCTGTTCAGATCAGGCAGCGCTTGACTATCGAACCAATTCGTTATGTTATAATATTACACAATTTCGCAGCCCTGCTTGATGGCAATAATGGAATAGAAATGAAAAGACGATCACATTGCTTCGTGACCTTGGCTGTTGTTGTTCTTTGGACGGCGGTGAACCTCTCAAACACAAAGGCTGCGACCAAGCTGCAAGTGGTTACGACAATAATGCCTGTACACTCCCTTGTTGCTGCAGTCATGCAGGGAGCTGGCGAACCCAGCCTGCTAATTAAGGCCGCAAATTCGCCGCACAATTATCGCCTGCGTCCCTCGGACGCGCGCTTGTTGTCGACAGCCAACGTAGTTTTTTGGATCGGCAAAGATATCGAAATATCTCTCGTCAAGCCGTTAGAAACATTGTCCGGCTCTGCGCGTGTGGTTGCGTTATCGAAAAACAAGAACCTTAACCTGTTGAAAACAAGAGAAGGTGGCCTGTGGGAGCGTGATCAGGACGAGCCGGAGCAACCACGGGAAAAACAGGAAATCCGCGACAGTTTTGATACGCATTTCTGGCTTAACCCGGAAAATGCCAAGATCATGGTTGCAGAAATAGTCAGGCAATTAAGTGCAGCTGACAAGCAGCATGCAAATCTATTTGCAAAAAACAGCGCAAAATTAAATGCGGAACTTGATCAACTCGTCTTTGAATTGGATAGGACGCTGGAGCCAATTCGCGCAAAACCCTACATCGTGTTTCATGACGCCTATCAATATTTCGAAAAGCGCTTCAACTTAAACGCTATCGGGTCAATCACCATCAACCCTGAGCAGGCTCCAGGAGCTCGACGGCTTTCAGATATCCGCACCAAAATTCTGGAGACAAACACAGTTTGCGTATTTTCGGAACCGCAATTCAAACCCGCTGTAATCAAAACAATTATCGGCAATACGCCGGCCAAACAGGCTGTTCTAGACCCTCTGGGCGCAGATATAACCCCAGGGCCGCAGGCATATTTTAAACTTATTCGCGCAATGGCACGTTCCTTATTGTCCTGCCTGGGAACGGTAAATTGAAATCTCCGGCCAGGTAATACTTAACCTGATCAGCAAACAAAACCCCGAGTGAAGCTCAAGGCCCACCCGGGGAAATAGTTTGAAATTCAGGCGCTATCAGCGACACAATCGGCGCGGGCCTTTGAAGGGTTGAAACGTGCCGTTTGCAGCATTGAAGGTTCGGTATTTATTGGCACAATAACGATACCACGCCGGAGACCAGGCTTTGTGCCGGGCACGATAGGCACGCCGTGGTGCATAATAGCTCCGGTAATAGGGCCGGTCGTTATAATACCGTCGGCCATTATAATACCTCCGGCCATAAAAAGACGACCTGTTGTAGTAATAAGGGCGATCGTAATAACGATAACTGCGATAGCGATACCCTCGATTATAATACCCCGGGCCATAATAGCGCGGGCTGGAAAAAGCACCGGCCAGGGCAGCGCCTGCCGCAAGCCCCAGAACTCCGTAAGCTAGACCACGGTGGCGTTTACGCGCTTCAGCACTTTGAGAAAAAGAAACCGCCGCAATACCCAAGGCAAGAACCACGGCCAGGCTCTTGGCAAATGATTTTGTCATAATTTATCTCCTCGTTGATGAAGACGCCCATTCGTTCAAGCTGCAAAAACTCATGAGCTGGTGAAAATTGTGGCTCAATCAAGCCATAACTTAAACTAGCGTCCTCAACATGAACGTAAGCTGAACGAAATTTATGACGGAATATAGACGATATCTTCTCTACCGGTGATGCGATGCTGTGGGCAACGGCGCGTCAACTCTTCACGCAACAATCGGGCCGAACGGGCGCTAAAGGCCCGCGCGTCGCTCAGTTTCATTGGTGCCGCCGACCAGCCCGGCAACTCGCGTAGAACATGGCCGCGGTATTTCTTAATATCCAGGGCGGCTCGAACTCCCTTGGCCACGCGATAATTCGCTTCAATATCATCACAGGAACTGGTTGCACGAAGGGCAACATATTGATCAATTTCCTGGGCCAGCGGAGGTCCGCGCCGCTGTTCTGCACACCCGGAAATTATTCCGACAACCACAACAATTGCAAACTGAAGAAGACGGTTAGACATAAAACGCTATTTTCAACCTTTTTTGGCCTTGTTTCCTGAGTTCACGCCTTATGTCGTTAGCGGCAGGGAATTTGTATATTTAACCTGACTTAGCGCAAAACTTGATTCGATGCTTGCCACACCATCAATGCGGGTGAGTTTTTCCTTCAAAAACCGTTCATAAGAACGCAAATCCTGAGCCACCACCCGCAAAAGATAATCCCGCTGCCCAGTCATTAAGTAACATTCGAGCACTTCATCATAGTTTTTTATTTCGGCCTCAAATTTTTCGAGCGCTTCTTCATGCTGGCGCTCCAACCGGACAGAAACAAAAACACTAACCGCCAAGCCGACACGCTCCTGATCAAGCAGAGCAACATACCGGTCAATAATTCCGCGTTCTTCCAAAAGTTTCAATCGCCGCAAACACGGTGACGGCGACAAACCAACGAGCTTTGCCAACTCAGCATTTGGCATACGCGCGTTGGACTGCAGCGCTTTAAGCAACCGGCGGTCAATATCATCGAGTTGGGAATTTGGCATAATCAGCTAAATTTTTTAGAAAAACTTAGGTCAAATTTCAATTTACTGAAAAATCATAGCAAATTTGGCAGGAAATGCCAGAAGATTTGGTTTATTCTACTAAACATAAACCACTTTCACCAAGATCCTGCAAACTCACCAGCCTTTTGTTATGAAAGCCTAAATCCATGTGCGCCCAAACCGTTTTGAACAGACTGCCGGTTATCGACAATATTGCACTCCTTAAGGATATCGAGCGCAAGGTGCTCTGGCTTTCCGCCCAGATCATCCACAATGCCAATAATGAGCGCATCAATGTCGATGGACTTAAAGTCGGCGGCCATCAGGCCTCCAGTTCATCACTTGCCACCATCATGACTGCCCTATATTTTTCGGTGCTAAATCCGCAAGACCGAGTTGCCGTAAAACCTCATGCCAGCCCGGTATTTCACGCTATCCAATATCTTTTTGGCAATCAGACGCTGGAAAAGCTGAAAAATTTTAGAGGTCTGGGTGGGGCACAGTCCTATCCGTCGCGCACCAAAGATATTGATGATGTCGACTTTTCAACCGGCTCAGTCGGTCTCGGTGTTGCCATGACTTCTTTTGCCAGCCTGGTACAGGATTATATTCAGGCTAAAGATTGGGGAAAAACTTGGCCCGAAGGCCGCATGATCGCCTTGATGGGGGACGCCGAGCTTGATGAAGGCAACATTTATGAAGCCCTGCTTGAAGGCTGGAAACATGATTTAAAAAACTGCTGGTGGGTGGTTGATTACAATCGCCAGAGTTTAGATGCGGTTATTTCCGACCGCCTGTTTCCCAAACTTGAGAATATTTTCACCAATATGGGCTGGCAGGTCGTTGCCATAAAATATGGCAAGGAGCTTGAGCACGCCTTCAAAAAACCTGGCGGCGGCGGCCTGCACGATTGGATAAATTCATGCCCCAATTCACTTTATTCCGCTTTAACATTTTCTGGCGGCGCCGCTTGGCGCAAACAACTCAAACAGGACCTGACCGCATCTCCGACAACTCTCAATCTCATTGACGGTTATAATGACGCAGACCTTGCAAATCTCATGACAAATCTGGGCGGGCATTGCATAGAGACCTGCCTTGAGGCCTTTAACTCAGCCCCCGACGACAAACCGGTCTGCTTCATTGCCTACACCGTTAAAGGCAAGGGCCTGCCGTTTGCAGGACATAAGGACAATCATTCCGGGTTGATGAATTCCGCCCAGATGGCGGAACTGCAATCTAGCCATAGCATTCCGGTTGGCCAAGAATGGGATCAATTTTCGGGCCTGAACCACAATCCGGCAGAGCTGCGCGCATACATTGACGCAGCACCTTTCAATGCCAAAGGCAAACGCCGTTTGAAGGCTGCACCCATCCCCGTTGAGGCTATAACTTCTCCCTCACAGGGCGGAACCGCGATGTCGACCCAGGAGGGTTTTGGTAAAATACTTGCAGACATTGCCCGGCACGACACGCCGATGGCCAAACGCATCATTACAACGTCACCCGATGTTACAGTGTCAACCAACCTTGGCGGTTGGGTTAACCGGCGGGCGATTTTTTCCAAAAAACCCAAAGAGGATGTTTTTCAGACCCTCAAACTTATGTCAGCCCAACGCTGGCACACCAAACCTGCGGGCCAGCACATCGAGCTTGGAATAGCTGAAAACAACCTGTTCATTTTGCTCGCAGCGCTGGGGCTCAGCCATGAGCTTTTTGGTGAGCGTCTGTTACCGGTGGGCACACTTTATGATCCGTTCATCCAGCGTGGTCTCGATGCCTTGAATTATGCCTGTTATCAAGATGCCCGTTTTATTGTCGCGGCAACACCGTCAGGCATCACTCTGGCCCCCGAGGGCGGCGCGCACCAATCAATTTCAACGCCTTTGATCGGCATGGCCCAGGACGGGCTTGCTGCTTTTGAGCCCGCCTTTGTTGATGAGCTCGCCATCATTATGGAGTGGGCATTTGATTACATTCAGCGGGAAAAAACGGATATATCCGCCGACGATTGGCTTCGCGAAAAAAGCGGGGGCTCGGTTTATTTGCGCCTGTCCACCCGCAGTTTGCACCAACCGGTAAGGCAACTCGATAGCGCCACAAAAAAAGGCATTATCGACGGCGCTTATTGGCTTAGGCCACCCGCTCCCGGCGCGTTGTTAGCCGTCGCATATACCGGGGTTGTTGCGCCTGAAGCGGCAAGCGCGGTGGGTAAAATTCTCAACCACAATCCCGGCGCGGGCCTGTTGGCCGTCACCTCGGCGGATCGATTGAACGCTGGCTGGAAAGCAGCCCAAACCGCCCGCCAACACGGCAACAGCACTGCCACCAGTTCTATTGAAGACTTATTGCAGCCGTTGTCACGCGATGCCGGGCTGGTCACAGTCATTGATGCCCATCCCACCAGCTTGTCATGGCTTGGAGCCGTCCATGGCCACAAGGTTCAAGCACTCGGTGTTGAACATTTTGGTCAAACGGGAACGATTGATGACCTCTACGAAACCTACAGGATCGGCGAAGATGCCATACTGGAAGCGTGCCGGGCAGCCCTGCCGCAAAGACGCCGTACAAGCTGATTTTTACTGTTTTACAAGCGTTTGTGAGTGTTCAGATCACACTTATGACACATAGCAAAGATAACTTATTCTATGAATCTATCTTCAGTGACGCTATATTTATAGAGAACCCTATTACACCTAGGGTAAAAGCTAGAGGAGATCACAATGAAAACCAGAAATCTTTCGATTTTGGCTTCCCTGTTGCTAGGGGTCACGATGTTTGGGGGGAATAGCTCTCAGGCAGCACCTCTGGCCGGGGGAATAACCAATGCATTGCCACAAGTTGCGACTGAAAACGTAGTCGAGAAAGTACGCCACAGACGTCGTGGCAGACGGCGGTTTCGTCGCCGTGGTCGCAGCAACCGCACCCGCAACCTGTTGTTAGGTCTCGGTGCAGCCGCAATAGTCGGTGGTGCAATCGCAAACAGCAACAGAAACAACCGTAACGCCCCTAGTTATCGGGCAAGACCAGAGCCTTGGAGCGATGCCTGGTATGACTACTGTTTTCGGCGCTATCGCAGTTTCAACCCGGAAACAGGATATTTTAAAAGTTACAGTGGCAGATATATTTTCTGCCGCTAAGGCTGGATAATATCGCGACAAATCGGCTCCACACATCAACGTTGCAGCCCAAAAACTGCAACGGGGTGTGTGGTGGCTTCGTCTTCTGTAAAATTGCATCGTTGGCGGGGGGATCTTAATCAGCCAAAATTTTAGCAAGCTCGTGGGTTTGAGGGAAGCATTTGTGACATATTCATGATGAACGAAAGCAATGCTGATGATTGAAATTCGTGCAAAAAGATTCCACAAAGACAACGGTGATGAAAATGGCCAGAACCCGACAATTAATGAACCAATTTCACCGGACGGCACACCCGAACTGGGCAAACGCTACCAGCTGCCCGCCCGCCAGGGCCGTGCTGTTAAACTTGCCCAAGGGCAATCCATCAAGATTATAAATACGCATGGCACCCAGGTTTGCGACACCTGGGCATTTAGCCAGCAGGATCTTTGCGAATTCATGTCATGGGAACACGGGCGCGCTTGGCTTGACCGGATCATTCCCAAGGCCGGAGATCAACTTGTAACCAACCACCGCAGGTCCATCTTGACACTGGTTCAGGATACCTCTCCTGGCATTCACGACACACTTATGGCAGCGTGCGATTTATACCGCTTCACCACATTGGGCTGCGAGACTTATCACGATAATTGTGCAGATAATCTGCGCATGGCCATGAAAGCAATTGATGCCCGTATTGGCGAAGTGCCTCAACCTTTGAATCTATGGATGAACATTCCAGTCAGACACGACAACTCCGTTGGCTGGTTGCCACCGGTATCAAAACCCGGTGATTACGTTACACTCCAGGCGGAAATGGACTGCTTCATCGCCATGTCCGCCTGTCCCCAGGATATTATCCCGATAAACGGGGTAGAATGCACGCCGGTCGATTGTCATTTCGAAGTGCATCCAGTGCAATAACGTAAATTGCCCAATGATCTCCTGATCAAATCAGTTCATCGCGCTTGTTGTCTGTTTCACCATAACGGCTCAGCGATGGCGGTTTCAAGTCCTCATAAAGCCGGTCGATGTTTGCGTTGATCTCTTTGTTATTTTGCTCGAACAAAGAGTTGCCCTTCAAGTCACTTTCGACCAACAAAGGTCCGAAATTTTCGACATTTAGCACCCACATTGCCTGGGCGATACCAAGCTCATCAAGCCAAAACACGTCCTCGACTGACTTGATCCCCCGCCCCAACAAAGCACCGGTGCCATAACCAACCGTGGTAAAATAAACCGCCTTGGCAGGAACAAATATATCGCGGTAATGTTTCGGGCTCATGCCACCCTTGCCGATAATCACCCGGCAGTCCGTCTTGGCAAACCAATCCGGTAACGACTTGGCAAAACGGAAACTCGCGGTTGCCGTCACTGCTCCGACAGAATAATTTCCCTGTTCATCGATGGAAGCCGCCGGAGAACAGTGAAAACTGACATTGCTGCGCGCCGTGACATCGCCGGGAATTTCCTCACCATCTTCAATGACGCGCTTATAGACACCTTCGCGGCCGGTGATGATCACTCCGTCAAGATACACAACAGTGCCTATCTCCAGCGACGCCAGGTCTTCGTCCAATATCGGCACCGTCAAACGGCGCGTTTTTATGCCGGCATCAGTTCTTGCCATGCGACAGTATTCCTTCTCATATAAGGTGTGAACCATGCCGGATCGGGGCGAAATTCAATTCGGCCATCATTGTGAACCCGAGCCGTTGCCCGCCGGGATGACAAGCAAAAAGAATGCACGCTCATTGGCATTCCCCCGGTATGGGTATACCCAACCTCTATGTGGCAATCGACCACCATTGAAGAGCCGACAAATCCCATCGCCCCCATGCCGATGGAATTGCCCATCTCCTTGAGTTCAGCCTCTAGGGCTGCAATTTCGGGATCGGGATTTTTATCCCCGACCGTCCTCAGGCAGGCCGCCTGTTTGCCCAAAACCATGCAAGTGTCCTTAGAGCCGCCAAGGCCGATACCAACAATCGCTGGCTGGCAGGCCAGTCCGCGCTTGCCAAAGGCGATCATCACATCGAGAAAAAAGCGTTTTATGCCATCTATACCGTCGCCGGGAAAAAGCATGCGGTAATCCGTGCCAAAAAGTCCGCCTTTGTGCACGGTGGTAATGTCAATCCAGTCTGCATCCGGCTCAAAACTGAAGTCGATCTCCGGTGCATTAATACCAACGTTATTGTTGTTATCCTGCCGGTTTATCGGGTGTACCCGATTGGGGCGCAGGGGAATATCCTGCGTTGCCCGAGCAGTCGCTAAACGCAAGGCGGTTTCAAGCGCAATAAAACCGCCCTCGATTCTCGCCTCATTGCCCGCCTTGACATAATAGCGCGGCAACCCGGTATCCGCGCACATCGGGCGGCGGTCTTCACGTGCTGCATCATAATTTTCCAGCATGGCCTCAAGCACAAAATAAGATAAATCTCCCTTTTCATGAGTCTGCATCGCCCGGATACCCTGCTCATAATCCTGGGGAATTTCGATACCGGCCTTGACCATGATGTCATAAGCGGCCTTTTCTACCCTCTCAATGGCAATCATTTCTGTGCCTCCTTATTCGGCAGCTGCAAGCGGCGATGGTACCGGGTTTTCACCAATCAGCGATTGTCCCGGTTTAACGATGGAAAACTCCACCGGCTCGGTTTTAACCTGCATCCGATCACCGGCCAGGTGAACGGAGGTAAAACGCGAGTGATCCAGATTTCCGGTATCCGGAAAATCTTCCCTGAAATGTGCTCCGCGGGAATTTTCCCGGGCCAGGGCGGCATGAACAATCGCCTTTGAGGTCACAATCTGGTTTTCCAGGTTAAGCCAGTCGTGCCAGGTTAGATTGAAGGTGCGAGATTGGTTGCTAATTCCGGTTTCATGCAGCCGGGCTTCGAGATCATCAAGCTGATCAATCGCTTGCCTCAGATCACCAGCATTGCGCAAGATACCCGCTTTTTCCCACATCAATAATTGTAAATCTTCACGCAGAACATTCAAATCTCCCGGGCTCGTCTCAAATGGCCTCAGCACCTGCGCAATAACCGCGTCAATTTGGGTTTTATCGGCATCAACGTGTGCGCCGGCAACACGCGCATAGGCGGCCATTGTCTCACCGGCAATGCCGCCAAAGACCGTTGAATTAGCAACGCCGTTTCCGCCAAGCCGGTTGGCGCCGTGTACCCCGCCGGTATCTTCACCGGCAGCAAACAACCCCGGTAGAGCGGTGGAGCAATCCTCATTGAAAATCAGACCCCCCATCATGTAATGCGCCGTTGGCACCACTTCAACGAGCCCGGAGGCAAGATCAAAACCGCAATCGGCACAACGCTCAACCATGCCCTTGAACCGGCGCGTCACCTCTTCAGCGCCCAGATGGCCCATGGAAATGTATAACCCGTCATTGGCAGTTGTTTTACCTTGGCGAATTTCCTCATACATGGCGCGCGAAACGATATCTCGTGTTGCCCGCT
>JAJFHR010000285.1 GCA_021775515.1 Hyphomicrobiales bacterium
GAGGAAGCCGCCGGAATTACCGGGTTATATACCCGCCGCCACGAAGCTGAGCTGCGGTTGAAGGGGGCAGAAACCAACCTCACCCGGCTGGATGATTTCATGGGCCAGTTGGAAACGCAACTCGTCGGCCTTAAACGCCAGGCCCGGCAGGCAAGCCGCTACCGCAACATTTCCTCCGACATTCGCAAAGCCGAGGCTATCCAGCTATATCTCAAGCTTAATGAAGCCAGGCATGCGGTTGAACACGAAAGAGGCGTGCTTGATGAGATCATGCGCGAAATTGGAGAGTTCACCAAAGAAACTTCTCAGACTACCAGACTGCATCAGCAGGCAGCGGAAAAGTTACCCGACTTGCGACAGGCCGAAACAGTAGCAGCAGCTGTAATGCAGCGTCTCAATGTTGAGCAGGAAACCCTTGAGGCGGAAGAACGCCGGGCGGACCAACGGCGTGGGGAGTTGCAGGCACAGATTGAGCAAATCAAATCAGATGGCGTCCGTGAACAGGAAATTGTTGATGATACAGACAAAATCCTTCACCGGCTGGATGAAGAAAAAGCTGATCTGCAACAGGCGGAAGAAACCGAAGCGGAAAGACTGAATAAAGCATCTGTAAATGTAGATAGCGCCCAGAATCTGCTAACGGCTGTGGAAGGAGAATTTGACCAACTTGCAGCCAAGATTGCCTCCCTGAAAGCAGCGCGCGAAAGCCTGGAAAAAAGTGTATCTGAGCTAGAAGACAGACATCAAAATCTCGCTGCCAACCGGCAGAAGATAATTAGCGACCGCGACCGGCTTGGCGAGGATAAAGCGGCAATTGAGGCAAACACCACCGCAGTTGCCACAGTGGAAAAACTTGAAAAAGAAGTGCAACAGGCCGAAGCCAAGATGGCAGAGGCCGAAATAAAAAACAGCCAATCTCAGGAAAAAATAGCCCCGCTTCAAAATATCTACACTGAAACCAGCCGCAAGGCCGACAGGTTGCAAACAGAAGTTGCGACCTTGAGAAAAATTCTCAGCGTTGCCGATGGCGATCTATGGCCGCCCCTAGTCGATGCCGTGCAGGTAAAACCAGGTTATGAACGTGCTCTGGGCGCTGCTCTTGGCGACGATCTCGACATGCCGGCGGATACGGCCGCACCGGTTTATTGGGATCAGCTTGACCCCCTGGAAGCTGACGGTGTGCTGCCTCAAGGCGTTGAACCCTTGGCGAATTTTGTCAAAGCGCCCCCGGCCCTTTCCCGTCGCCTGACCCACATAGGCGTGGTGTCAGGTGATCAAGGTAAAACCCTGCAAAATGCCTTGAAAGCAGGTGTTCGTCTGGTTTCTAAAGAAGGCGATCTTTGGCGCTGGGATGGATTTACTGCTGCCGGAGATGCCCCTACGGCGGCAGCCGTCCGCTTAGCTGAGCGAAACCGTCTGGACGAGCTTGAAGTTGATGCGGCGAACTCATCGATTGAGGCTGATGAGGCTAAAAAACAATTGGCTGAAGCGCGCAATCTAGCCAATAGCTGCGCCAGCCTGGAACAGGAAATGCGATCGCACTGGCGCAATTTGCAGCAAAGCCTGGAGACTGCGCGCGAAAAATCCAATATTCTTGAACGTGAACAGGGCGAAAACGCCGCCCGAAAAATTGCCCTTTCGGAAGCGCTGGGACGTATCGATAGTGAAATATTGGCGCTAAATGAAAAACGCGAGCAAGTCCGCCATGAACTTGCCCATGCCGCTGATATTAGTGTGCCCGAACAGGAGTTCGAAAAACGCCGCGCGGATGTTCAAGAAAAACGCGCTAAGGCTTCCGAGTGCCGGGCGTTGCGGGATGGGCTGGCGCGCGAAGCAGAAAATCGGCACAAGCGCCTAGAGGCGATGAAAAATGAAGACAAGGCATGGAATGAACGCAAAGCCAGAGCCTATGATCAACTCAAAGTTTTGCAGCTACGCGGCGATGAGGCCGAACAGGCTCTGGAGGACACATCCGCCCTGCCCCTGGCTATTAAGGACAAGCGCACCAAACTGCTCAGTTCCATTTCCCAGGCGGAGCAGGAACGCTCCACGGCCGCTGACAGGCTTGCGATAGCGGAAACAACTCTATCACAAGCCGCTGCCGCGCTGCGTGAAGCTGAAGCCACACTAGGTGAAGCGCGTGAAAACAAAGCGCGCAACGAAGAGCGCCTGCAAGCAGCCCGGCAACGCGAGGGTGATGCGATTGAGCGCATCGAGGATACCTTGAAGTGCACACCGGAAACACTTTTGAGCGAAACGGGAATTAGCGATCCAGAAAAAATGCCGGATATGGAAGCGATCGAACGCAGACTGGAGCGGTTGCGGGCTGAACGCGAAAGGCTGGGTGGCGTCAACCTCAGGGCGGAAGAAGAAGCAAAAGATCTGCAGGAACAACTCGATACCATGACGGTTGAGCGCACAGATCTCGAAAAAGCCATTCAAAGGCTGCGCCAGGGCATTGCCAGCCTGAACCGCGAGGGCCGGGAGAGATTGCTTGAAGCTTTTACGACGGTTAACGCGAATTTTGAAAAATTGTTTACTTCGCTGTTCAGTGGCGGCAAGGCATCTCTTGAATTAACTGAATCGGATGATCCTCTTGAGGCCGGTCTTGAGATTATGGCGCGCCCGCCTGGCAAACGGTTGCAGTCCCTCTCTTTGCTTTCCGGTGGTGAACAGGCCTTAACGGCGATGTCTTTGATCTTCGCTGTATTCCTGACCAATCCTTCGCCAATCTGCGTTTTGGATGAGGTCGATGCACCGCTAGATGATGCCAATGTCGAGCGGTTCTGCAATATGATGGACCAGATGTGTGAAACAACCGATACCCGCTTCCTCATTATCACCCATCACGCGCTCACCATGTCGCGGGTTGATCGACTGTTCGGCGTCACCATGGCGGAGCGCGGCGTCAGTCAATTGGTATCGGTAGATTTGGAAACAGCAGACAAGTTTCGTGAAGCAGTTTAGCGCGTAATCGGGACGGTTTAATCAATTCCACGACCTTGGTCTAAAGATATTTTAGTGCAGCGGTTGCCGAAATCTTCCCGGTAAATTGATCGTATTTTTTGCAAGGATGTTTATTTGTTTGTTTTCAACAGGTTAAGTGTAAATTACAACACTTGACAGCCGCCATTCCGCAACCTATTGTGCGCCCGTCTTGCAGACGGAGCTTGAGTGTAGAGCTTTTGCTTGTTCCAGGAGCGATTCAATGTCTAAAAAGACCGGCAGTGATGCCGGTAGCTTTAGGGCTGGTGAAAAGGGTGAAGCCGGAATTAATGGTGATGACCGATTAAAAGCCCTGGAAACCCGCTTGCAAGCAGCCCGCAAGCGTGGCAAACAACCGGAAAAGGCACCCTCTCGCGGTGTTGCTCTGGGTAAGGCGTTCCGGCTGGTAACCGAACTGGTTGCCGGTCTGGTAGTTGGCGGGTTCATCGGGTGGTATTTGGACCAATGGCTGGGGACAACCCCAATAATGCTGTTGATCTTTTTCATACTCGGTGTTGCGGCGGGGGTTCTTAATGTTATGAGAACCGCTAGGACGATGGGGGCAGAAGCCTCACAGGATAATAGTGCGCTGTTAGACCACGAGCGTGGCGATGGCGACAGACGGGAACGGTAGAAGAGGATAGCTCGTGTCGGCAGATACTGGAACTGTTGTTGAAACTGCGGCTGAAGGCAGCGGCATTGATCCGATGCATCAGTTTGTCATCCAGACAAAAATTCCACTCGAATTGTTTGGTATAGATGTTTCGTTCACAAATTCCGCCATGTTTATGGTGATCGCCGTTATTCTTGTGAGCGGTCTGATGATTGCCGGCTCACGCAAGGCCACACTCGTTCCCGGCAGATTGCAATCGGTCACGGAACTTTCTTATGAATTCGTCGCTAACATGGTGCGCGACAACGCCGGTACCGAAGGGTTGAAATATTTCCCCTTCATTTTCACTCTCTTCATGTTCATCCTCGCAAGCAACATGATCGGGATGTTCCCCTATACGTTTACAGTGACGAGCCACATCATTGTCACCTTTGCTCTGGCGGCAATCGTATTTCTCGGGGTAACGGCTATCGGATTTGCAAAAAACGGGATCGGTTATCTGGGATTGTTTGTGCCGTCCGGTGTGCCCAAGGTCATGCTTATTATCCTGGTGCCGATTGAAGTGATTTCCTATCTAACCCGGCCTGTCAGCCTGTCTGTGCGTTTGTTCGCCAACATGATGGCCGGACACACGATGCTTAAGGTTTTCGCAGGTTTTGTTGTCTCGCTTGGTGTTATCGGTGGCTGGTTACCGCTTGGGTTCATGGTGGCACTCACCGGGTTAGAAGTCATGATCGCGTTCTTGCAGGCCTATGTTTTTGCCATTCTGTCCTGCATCTATCTCAATGATGCCCTTCACATGCATCACTAACGGGAATGTGGACTGTCCACTGACCTAAAAACAACGACAATTTTTTAATCTTGGATCTATCGGTTTTTTAAAAAGGAGAATTCAAATGGAAGCAGAAGCTGCAAAGCTCATCGGTGCCGGTCTTGCCGCTATCGCCCTTGCGGGTGCAGGTGTTGGAATTGGTCACATTTTTGGTAACTATCTGGCAGGTGCATTGCGCAATCCTTCCGCAGCACAGAGCCAATTTCCAAACCTTCTTCTAGGTTTTGCACTTGCAGAAGCAACCGGTCTGTTTGGGCTGGTGATTGCACTTATCATTCTGTTTGTGTTTTAAGTCTACCGGATTGACTAGGCCCACCAATACTCGCATTGATGAGTAATTGAATTGGGCCGGGAAATCAGGTTGTTAAATATTTCTCGTGCCCTGGCACTGGAAATATTGATATAGGCGCCGTGAGATTGAGCTTTCTTAATCCATGGCGGCTTTGAGATAATTGTGAGGGCCTAGAATGCCTCAATTGGATTTTTCGACGTTTGCCCCCCAACTTGTGTGGTTGTTTATCACCTTTGTTGGTCTGTACCTGTTTTTGGCCAAGGTAGCCCTGCCGCGAATCGGTGGTGTAATCGAACAGCGGCGTGACAGGATTGCGGATGATCTCGATGAGGCAGCGCGGCTCAAGGCACAGACTGATGATGCAATAGCCGCATATGAAACATCGTTGGCTCTGGCGAAAGCCAAAGCCCTGGTAATTGCCCAGGAGACCCGCGATGTTTTAAGTGCCGAAACAGATAAAGAGCGAAGCAAAGTAGAAGCAATGCTGAGCGAAAAGGCACGGGAAGCCGAAGTCCGAATTGCCAAAACCAAGCAAAAGGCGGTTGCTAATATAAAAGATGTTGCCGCTGACACCGCACAGGCAATCGTGCAAAAGCTGATCGACAAAAAAGTTACAAAAAAATCAGCCAGTGTTTCTGTTACCAGTGCCATGGGCAAATAAATCAAGGAAGGCTAAATTAGATGTTATCTGATCCATCATTCTGGACCGCTATTGCCTTTGTCGGTTTTGTGCTGGTGCTACTTTACTTCAAGTTGCCAGGTATAGTGACCAAGTCACTGGATGATCGCGCCGAGGCCATCCGCTTAGAACTTGACGAAGCACGCAATCTGCGCGAGCAGGCCCAATCGGTTTTAGCTGATTATGAGCGCAAACAACGCCAGGCTGAAAAGGAAGCTGAAGGCATAATTACCCAGGCTAAAGCGGAAGCCCAAAGGCTGGCGGAAGAAACCCGCAACAATCTGGAAGTCTCTTTGGAACGGCGCATGAAAATTGCTGAGGGAAAGATTGCCCAGGCTGAAGTTCAGGCCTTAAAAGAGGTTCGTATTCAGGCTGCTGAAATTGCTATAGCCGCGGCTGAAACCATCATTTCAAATGAATTCACTGCCAAGCAGGCTTCCGAGCTGGTGGATCAAAATATTAAAGATCTGAAAACAACACTCAACTGAGATTTTTCTTATCTTTAAGGCAATCATCCCCCGCACGGATACCGTACGGGGGTTTTTTTGGCTTCGGTCTTCAAGCTGCTTTATTCAGCGGCTTCCTCATAGGCGCTAAGAGGCGGACAGGAACACACGAGGTTCTTATCCCCATAAACATTGTCCACTCGGCCCACAGGCGGCCAATATTTGTCGCCACGCTCTGTTCCAAGCGGGAAAAATGCCTGTTCGCGTGTGTAAGGCAACTCCCAGGCACTAATAAGCAGCGCATGGGTGTGGGGAGCATTCCTCACCACATTATTCTCCCGATCGACACTGCCGTTTTCTACCTGGCTTATCTCGTGGCGTATTGAGATCATGGCGTCACAGAATAGATCAAGTTCGCGTTTCGATTCACTTTCCGTCGGCTCAATCATCATGGTTTCGGGCACAGGCCAGGACATCGTCGGGGCATGATACCCATAATCCGCCAACCGCTTGGCGACATCTTCAACCGTGATGCCGCAAGCTTCTTTGATTTGACGCATATCGATGATGCATTCATGTGCCACAAAACCACCAGGACCGGTATAAACAATGGGATAGTGAGGGTTCAGCCTTTTGGCAATGTAGTTGGCATTCAAAATCGCGGTCTTGGTTGCCAGGGTTAGGCCTTCGGGGCCCATCATTGCTATGTAGGCCCATGAAATTGGCAGAATGGATGCAGAACCCCAGGGAGCGGCGGAAATTTGCCCAACCGTCTTTCC
>JAJFHR010000286.1 GCA_021775515.1 Hyphomicrobiales bacterium
AAGGTGGTGGTGGCAATGACGACATCAGGGGTGGCGATGGATCAGATTTGCTGATTGGTGGCGCCGATAATGACACGCTAAGGGGGGGCAACAACAGCGACCGGTTGCTGGGTGAGACAGGTATTGATTTTCTACAGGGTGAAGGTGGCGATGATGAACTGTTTGGCGGTGACGGCGCTGATTTCCTCGAAGGAGGAGATGGCGAGGATTTTCTGTTGGGTGGGGCAGGCATAGATTCATTAACTGGAGGAAACGGTTCCGACGAATTTGCCCTTGATCTGCTTGGTGCTGACCAGATTGGCGATTACACCTCATTTGAAGACGTCTTAGATCTGTCAGCTATTCTCGATCCCAGTTTTACCGTTCCCAACCAGTCTAATTTTGTTCGCGCCATCGACAATGGCGGCAATACCACTGTAAGCGTCGATGTTGACGGAGCGGCCAATGGAATAAATTTTGTCAACGTCGGCTTGCTGCTTGGCGTTGGACAGGGAAGTCCTATTACCTTTGTTTTCGATCAGGACGACAATGTTTCTACTGTCATCAGCGCTGCTCCAATAAATAATATTGTTGGAACCGCTGGCAGCGACAATCTTATTGGTACTGTTGGAGCCGACCAGATACAGGGTCTTGGTGCAGATGATACGTTACAGGGTCTCAATGGAAATGATTTGTTGTTTGGCGATGAAGGCAATGATGAATTGCTGGCTGGTAGCGACAATGACATTTTGAATGGCGGTTCGGGGACTGATAATTTGACTGGTGGACCCGGACTGGACATTTTCGTCCTGGATGATGTTTCCGTCGATGTTGCCTTGGACTTTGACATACTGGATGACCAGCTTGACCTATCCAACATTCTGGACCCCAGTTTCACAGTACCCAATCTTGCCGATTTTGTTCGCGCAAGAGACATTTTTGGCATCGGGGATACTACAATTCAGGTAGACAGCGATGGCACCGCAAATGGCGAGAATTTTATTGATGTCGGCGTCCTGAATAATGTTGCGATAGGCTCAGATATTAAATTTATCTTTGATAACATTGGTTCTTCCACCGTCGTTCAAAGTATCGGCACCTTCAACACTATAATTGGAACTCCGGGAAACGACATTCTCACCGGAATAAATCTCAATGATCAAATTCTTGGGTTTGCCGGAAATGACCAGCTGCTGGGTCAGGACGGCAATGATCTACTCCAGGGGGGAGATGGCCAAGATATATTGAATGGTGGCAACGGTGTGGACACCCTTCGCGGTGAAGGAGGAAACGACACACTGACAGGGGGCGCAGACACCGATATATTTGATTTAGAAATAACCTCTGTCGATACAGTGTCAGATTTCAGCTTGGTTGAGGATTTCCTTGAACTATCTGATGTTCTGGGCGCTGGTTTCAATGTAGTGAATGCCGGTGAGTTCCTACAGATCAGACAGGAAAATTCAGACTCCGTGGTAAGTATTGATTCGGATGGCGTCGCTAACGGTTCCAATTTTGTAACCGTTGGCAACCTTGTAGGTATCCTGGAGGGCGACAGCGTCAGTTTTATTTTTAACAATGGCAACAACGCAACTTCGGTAAATGTGCTCCCAGAGTTAAACTTAATTCCAGGAACCTTTGGCGACGATTTTCTCAATGGCACCGGGGGCGATGATTTGTTGGATGGTTTCAGCGGCTTTGATGATTTGGCCGGGTTTGGTGGTGACGATATACTCTTAGGTGGTTCAGAAGATGATAATTTAGACGGTGGCCCCGGCAATGACAGGCTGGTCGGTGGTGATGGTGATGACCTCTTAATCGGCGATTTGGGATTTGACACATTTGTTCTGGATAATAACAGCGTCGATATTGTTGATGACTATGTCTTTGGTGATGATCTTCTCGATCTATCCGGTCTGCTAGATGCAACATTCACCGTTGCCAATCAGAATGATTTTGTTCAGGGGATCGACCTCATTGGTGAAACATTGATCAGCGTCGATACGGACGGATTAGCTAATGGGGTCAATTTTGTTGACGTCGGAATATTGACTGGAATAACAACCGGCAACTCGGTCGACTTTATTTTTGACGATTTTGGCGGCATAAGCACATTGACTGTTTAAACGCCGATAGGCTTTGCCTATTATCGCGGACAGGATATGATCCGACCAGGTCCGCGCGTCTTGATGCTGCGCGCACTGGTATTAAATGATGCGGTCGGGTTATGTTTAGTTTAGCGGTTCAAAAACTGCGAGGTCTAGTTACTCAATCAGGGTTTGCGCGCGCCTTTGGCCTGATTTTGCTGGTGTTATTTATTGTTATCCGCATTTGGGATCCGCCGCCGCTGGAAGCCTTCCGGCTCAGAGTTTTTGATTATTATCAGGTGCTTTACCCGCGGGCTAAAAGTCAGCTACCCGTTGTTATCGTCGATATTGATGAAAAGAGCCTTGATGCTATTGGCCAATGGCCGTGGCCGCGGACGCGGCTTGCCGATCTTACTGCGCGAATAACCAAACTCGGTGGTGTTGCCATTGGTTTTGATATCGTATTTGCAGAATACGACAGGATGTCTCCGGCCTTGATCGCAAATACACTGAACAGTCTGGATCAACCGACCAAAAAGAAGCTGCAGGGGCTGCCGGGTAACGATGAGATATTTGCCGCGGTCATCAAGAGATCAAGGGTTGTGGTTGGCCAGTCTGGGTTTCATAAACCCATACCTGTGAGCGGTGAGAAAAAGACACCGCGAACGTCTTTTGCTACATTGGGGGGCGATCCGTCGCCTTACCTCGTAACCTTTCCGGGGCTACGTAAAAATGTCCCCGAGTTGGAAAACGCTGCACTTGGCCGTGGGCTTTTCACAATACGACCGGAGAGCGATGGTATAATCCGGCGCGTGCCGGTGGTCATGAAGGCCCAGGGCCAGCTTGCAGCGTCTATAACGGCAGAATTATTACGGGTGGCAACAAATTCCAGCGCCATCCTCATCAAATCCAACGAGGCCGGTGTTAAGAGCGTGGCGCTTGGCGGTGTCGAAATTCCAACGGATGAAAACGGTCAGTTGTGGATTCACTTCAATGCGCACAACCCCAAAAGGTATGTCTCGGCAGCGGATATTCTAGATGGAACAGTGGAGCCACGCAAACTGGCTGGAAAGCTCGTTTTGGTCGGTACATCCTCCATTGGCCTGTTCGATATAAAAACCACATCAATAGATGCCGCCATGCCGGGAGTTGAGGTTCATGCCCAGGTGCTCGAAACCATTATGTCGAGATCGTTCCTGACCCGGCCCAACTATGCCATTGCGGCTGAAATCGTTATCGCGATACTGGTCGGCCTGACCATTATTTTTCTCGTGCCGATTACGACGGTTTTAACCGTCATGATCCTTGGCGGCACCATCGCCGTTGCGTTGGTATCCATGTCCTGGTACCTGTTCATTCAGCAAAAAATGCTGATTGATGTTTCTTATCCGCTCCTTTCCAGCCTAGTGGTGTTTTTGACGCTGTCCTTCATCAATTATTTCCGCGAAGAACTAGAACGCTCGAAGGTGCGAAACGCCTTTGGCCAATATCTTTCACCTGATTTGGTTGAGCAACTGGCTGAAAACCCGGAAAAACTGGTGTTGGGCGGCGAAACTCGCGAAATGACGATTTTATTCAGTGACGTGCGCGGCTTCACATCAATCTCGGAACTTTATAAAAATGACCCCCAAGGTCTTACCACTTTGATAAATCGATTGCTGACGCCCTTGTCCAACGCCGTGATTGATCATGGTGGTACTATTGATAAATACATGGGTGACAATATCATGGCGTTCTGGAACGCTCCGCTCGATAATGACCACCATGCGGTTGACGCCTGCGAGGCGGCGATTTCAATGCTTCAGCGTCTTGTAGATCTGAATGCCAAGCGCAAAATTGAAGCGGCGGAAACCGGCATCCCGTTTTTGCCGCTGGAAGTCGGTATCGGCATTAACAGCGGGGAATGTGTAGTCGGAAATATCGGTTCTGATATGCGGTTTGACTATTCCGTATTGGGTGACAGTGTTAATCTTGCAGCGCGCTTGGAAGGGCAGACAAAGTCCTATGGTGTATCAATTATCATTGGGTCTGCAACGGCTGCACAGGTAAAGAATGGATTTTCTGTTCTCGAGCTTGATGCCATTCGCGTGAAAGGGAAAAACGAACCTGAAGTCATCTATACAATTCTGGGAAAACCGACGGACGCACACAGCCAGACCTATGCTCGCCTCGAAAAAGAAGTTTCCGAAATGTTAGAAAATTATCGCGATCAAAAATGGCCGCAGGCATTGAGATCTCTGAAAAAATGCCGCGAGACCGGCGCGGATTTATCGCTTGAGGCCTTGTTTGATATCTACCAGGACCGCATCGAAACTTTCAGAAAATCTCCACCACCCAAAAACTGGGATGGGGTGTGGACCATGACCACAAAGTAACTTTAAAAATCAAACTTAAGCTCAAAAACGGGGCTCAGCCAGATGTTTTTTCTGTCTTAGGCTTGCGCCAACGACTTGGTTTTGGCGGCAATGATTTGAGATAGGCTGCGATGGCTGCAAGATCCCCACCAGTTAATTTTGCCATACTTTCCTGAACCAGGATCATCGTGCCGCCAAAGGTTTCATATTCGGGCAGAAAACCGGTCTTGAGTGCTGAGGCGATGTCGTCCAGCGACCACGAGCGAATGCCCTGATCATGCGGGGTGATGTTGGGAATGGTTCCCTTACCATCAGGCTCCGGCCCGCCGGAAAATGCCCAGTCGGTTTCGGGTCCGCCAAGAATATTTCGTGGTGTATGGCATTCTCCGCAATGACCCGGACCGGTCACCAAATAGGCACCACGGTTGATCTGATCACCCGCACCGGGCAGGGGCGAAAACGGCTGGTAATCCATATACAGCATTTTCCACAACCCTAACCCCCGGCGCAGGCGAAACAGCAACGGCAACTCATGTGGCCGCGAGGGCGTGTCTACCGCAGGCAATGTGTCCATAAAAGCCTTCAGGTCGACAACGTCTGAAATTTTCATTCGTTGATATGACATATAAGGAAATGCCGGATAATAGTGGCTGTTATCGGGCGCTACGCCGCGCATCACGGCATTGACAAACTGAACTTTCGACCAGCCGCCAATGCCATGGCTGCGGTCAGTTGAAATATTGGGTGCGATGAACGTGCCAAACGGCGTCTTGAAGCTGCGGCCACCGCCAAGTTTGAGTTTCTCCTCGCCCTTAGCGCCGGGCGCGGAATGACAGGAGGCACAGCCGGAAGCATAGAAGATATAGCTTCCTTTTTCCTGATTTCCCGGCACGCCGGGCAGTTGGGCCGATGTGATTGTATTTGGTTTTGTTAAGAACCAAAAAACCAATACACCGGCCACGCCCAAAATGCCGAGGGCCCACAGGAATTTCCGCATGACGGCCCCGCTCAAATTTCGGTAACCCTCATGATTGCCGGTCGTAGATGAGAGTTTCAGCCATTACTGTTTTTCATCCAATCAGGAGTTTGGTGCCCTGAAAGGTTTGTGGCAACTACCACACGATTTCCCCAAAGCGCCAACCGCAGCAGCAAGAGCAGGCTGGCCCTTACCAGCAGCCTCTCCAACGGTGCCAATCGCACTGCGCAAGCTTTCAAAGGCTTTTTTAAACCCTGCCTCGTCTTTCCAGATATCAGGAAGCGCGCGCGTTTTTCCCGGCCGGTCAGCATTTGATGTACCGGGCAGGAAAAGTGTTTCTACCGGATATTGTGCAAGTGTTTTCAGATTTGCCGCATGTGCACCGGCAACATCAGCATTGTAGGCCATTTTTCCTTTGGCCATGCCAAAAAGCGGCCCGGCTTCCCAAACGATGAGCTTCATGTAGCCCTGACGCGTGGCAATGGCTTTGTCTTCTGTATCAGGTGCGCTTTGTGAAATTGCCATTGTCGGCACAAATAAAATCGCCGAACTGATAGCCAATGCGCCTAAAACCCCTAGATGTTTTGATGTTCCCATTTTCTTGCTCCCGTAGTTGGATAGTGTTTGCTGATATCCCTCCTGAAAAGTGTATCAGACCCGATAAATTTTACCAGAAATACTCGCGTCAAAAAACAAAGCTCTCGTGCCGACAATCAATATTAAGATCGCTCAACAAGACCGCTATTAGTTTCTTTTTCTATGGCTTGCTAACGGCAAAAACGAAGTTTGCCTGAGTAGGTGCGGTAGTATCCGGTATTAGCGTTAAAGGACCGGTATTTGTTATAACAATAGTCGTACCATTCCGGCGTCCACGGCTTGGGACCAGCGGCTCGCCGGACCGGCACCCGGGCTTTACTGCTATTCATACAGCGCCTGTAGGCATAATTGTAATGCCGGTTCCAGGTGGAATTTCCCTGGGCAGCTCCTCCCAGGGCGCCAACACCCGCTCCAATTGCCGCGCCGCGTCCAATTCCCTTACCACCACCGAGAATTCCACCGATAACAGCGCCACCGATAGCGCCGCCAATTCCGCCACGTACGGCATTTTCACCGGTGTTGGTATTACGTGAAGCATAGTCTCGAGCCTGACGGTCGCAGTATCTGGCAGACTGCGCCGCTGCACCTTCGATGGTGGCGAAGGTTGTTATGAGCGCCAATGTGGCAAATGCTGAAATTTTGAGGGTAATCGCATGTTTCATGGCATCCTCCATTACAGATTAATGTGTTGGGACCTTGACTTTCATTTATTAAAATCTAGCAGAAAATCAAGAGGTTTCCCAAATTTATTCTGACAGAATTTTTGATACATGATCAGCGATAGCCAGGGACGAGGTCAGGCCGGGTGATTCAATTCCAAACAGGTGTACAAGGTTGCGGATACCATGGTCTTTAGGGCCCAGTATAAGGAAATCTTTGGCGCTTTCTCCAGGCGCCTGAATTTTCGGGCGAATGCCGGAATAACCGGGAATTAGCGAACCATCCGGAAGCCCGGGCCAGTAGCGTCTAATCGCTGGGTAGAACAGCCGGGCCCGCGCGGGATCAACGTCATAGTCCAGTGAATTCACCCATTGGACGTCGGGCCCAAAACGTGCCTGACCGGCCAGATCCAGTGTCAAATGGACGCCGAGCCCGGCACTTTCGTCAGGCACTGGATAGATCAGATGGCTAAAGGGCGCTTTTGTAGACAAGGAGAAGTAGTTGCCTTTGGCATAGTAATCTTGCGGTACCAGATGTTGGGGGAAATCAGTTATCGACCGCGCAATCTCCGGTGCAAATAACCCTGCCGCGTTTACCATTGTCCTTGTCCGCAGACACATTGTTTCTCCCGGTGTCTCTACAGTCAAGGCAATGCCATCATCTATCACTTGTGCCCGCCGGACATGGGCGTTTAATGCTACCATGCCACCTGCTGCTTCAAGATCACCTTGCAGAGACAGCATGTAGGCGTGGGTATCTATAATGCCGGTTGACGGTGAGAGCAGAGCGCCGCTGCATTGACAATCGGGCTCGAGGGAAAAAACGTCATTTTTACTCAACCACACAAGGTCATCCACGCCATTTCCTTCAGCGTTTTTTTGAATTGAGCGGAGTTTTTCCAACTGCTCGGCATTGTTGGCGACAAGGAGTTTGCCACATCTTTTGTGGCCAATGCCCCGTTCCCTGACATATCGATAAATCGCCTGTCTTCCCGCCACACAGAATTCAGCTTTTTTCGAGGCCGGCGCGTAGTAAATCCCGGCATGAATAACTTCGCTGTTGCGTGAGGAAATTTCCGATCCGATTAATCCGGCAGTTTCAAGCACCATCACATCGCGCCCGCGCAGCGCCAATGCGCGTGCAATTGCCAACCCAATGACACCGGCGCCGATAACGGCACAGTCAATTTGTTCGCTGTACACGGAAAAGTCCCACAGTTCCTGAGTAAAAGAGACAATAATGCACTCTTACCAGTTGAAAGGGATTGGATGCAAATTGCAAATATTTCAGCATTTTTCGGCAGCGGTTCGAACACCCGAAGGCTGGTGATTAGTCAGAAAGACTTTCAGATACCTTCTTGCGGATACTAATTTTCGAGGCACTGCCCTGCGCCTCTAGCGCTTCGGCTGGAGACATCTTCCTGATCCCTGTTTGCAGATCTGAGGCATCATCCAATAATTGAATATTGTGATCCACAACCACATCGTTTGACAGGGAAGAACTTCTGCGTTCAATGGCGTCAGAAGCGTTGGATATTTCCTCTTCCAGCAAAGACTGAACGCTTTCTGTCTCGTCACCGACGGGTTGTTCACGGCGGTCCATCGGCTCCTTTGTGTCGGCAATAGAATCCGGTGCACTGGCTGCCCGCCAGCGCGATATGACTGATTCAATAAAGCTAGTATTGGTAATTTCGCTTCTCCATTGATCAGAAAAGCTCGCCGTTCCGCTCTTTGGCAAGGCATGTGCCGGCAAGGAATCAAACTGTATTCGGCCAGGCAAGGTTAAGCCCTCACCAAATGCTATTGCCTCGCGGTCTCGCATCGAAGGGATAAATTCCAGCAGGCTGGCCGCGGCATCGGAAATTGCTGCTTTAACAATTTCCTGGTCTTTTTCATTGGCCATTCTCATGGCAAAAACGGTATTGCACTGGGACAGAATCGTGGCGTCCAGCTCGGCTGGTCTCTGGGTTATAATTCCCAGGGAAACACCATATTTCCGGCCTTCCTTAGCAATCCGTGCTATCGCCCTTTTGGTCGGCTCGAAACCTAATTCGGTGTCTTCCGGCACGTAGCGATGGGCTTCTTCACAAACCAGAGTGATGGGCACATAACCTTCACTCCACAGGCCGAAATCAAAGGTCATGCGGCACAGGACCGATACCACGACATTGGTGACCTCGGAGGGAAAACCGGTGAGTTCAATAATAGTGATTGGTTTGCCATCCACCGGAATTCTAAACAGGCGGCTGAGCACGCTCGACATGTCATCTTGAACAGTTAAGTTGCCGAACATAAAAGAATAGCGCGGATCTTGGGTTATCGCTTCGAGCCGCGATTTAAGCCGCTTGTAAGGTGCCAGAGCGCCACGTTGATCAAGTCGCCCGATGTTATCTTGCAACAAGGCCAACAGGTCAGAAATCCGGTATGGAACCGGCGTATCGACAGAGAAAATGCCGGTATCAGTAGCGCGGCGTTGAAGACGCGATCTGCCACTGGGGCTGTTTTTGGCGGCATAATAGGCCTTTGCCAAAGGAATGAGCTCGCTCAAAACTTCGACATCCTGTTTTCTATCGATTTGACTGCCAACGAGTACTTCAACGGTTTCCTCGAATGTCATCAGCCAGAACGGCAGATTTAGATCTTGCGGTGTTATCAGTTCTGCTGATTTTCCAAAACACGAGGAATATTCATTATGAGGGTCGAGCAAAACGATGTGGGCCTGGGGATTACGCTTTAATATCGCCCGTAAAATGAGCGCTACGGAACATGATTTTCCTGTACCTGTTGTTCCCAGAATAGCAAAATGTTTGCCCAACAGTTCGTCAACGGCGACCATTGCAGGAATAGCATGGTCCTGTTGCAGACAACCGATCCTGACGGCTGAATGTTCATTGTCGCTGGCATAAGCTGATTTAAGTTCGGAACGCTGGGCTCTTCTGACCCGATCACCGAGGCAGGGATATACAGCGACACCGCGCCTAAATTGTTGCGGCTTTCCATCAGCGTCCAGGGGTAACTCGCCTAAGAGCTCTACTTCGACAATTTGTATCTCCTCAGAAGTATCTTGATGCGAAGGAATTGGAACACTGAGCGCTGACACCATGCCGAAAACAATTGATCGGGCGGTACTTATCGCCAATAGAGTGCCGAGTTCCGGGCGATCAATATCCTCGACATTCATTCCCTCTTCAAAAGGGTCCATCAGAACAATGGCCTGAGAACCGGTGACCGAGACAATTCGACCCAGTGAGTCTGTGTCTGCGTCTTTGTTCACTGTGTTGTGAAAGGAGCTTGGACTAATGTTCATTGAGCTATTTCCTCAATACCCAGAATGGGCAGAATGATGGTTACCTCTGTTCCCTTGTTCTGTTCACTTTCAATTTCAAATGTGCCGCCATGTGCTTCTGTAAGTGCCTTGGCGATTGGCAATCCCAACCCCGTACCTTCAAATTTTCTGTTTAATCCGGTTTCCACTTGGCGGAAAGGTTCCAGCGCAATATGAATTTGATCAGGTGGCATGCCGACACCGGAATCGCGTATGGAGATCCTGATGCAGTCGTCATTTTCCCGCGCGCATTGCACGTGAATTGCACCTTCCTCAGGCGTAAATTTTATTGCATTGCCAAGTATGTTCAAAACGATCTGCCGTAGTTTCACCGGATCCACTTGGATTAGCGGCAACTCCTCCTCCATGTTACTTTCAACATATACTTTAGCGTCATTGGCAACACTGCTTAAAATAGCTACGCAGGCCATGATGATCTCCTGCGGATTGGTGTTTTCTGTACACAGCAACAATTTGCCACTTTGGATTTTTGAGATTTCCAGAATTCCATTGACGATTGACAGCAAGTGGTCGGCGGATTGGTTGATGTAACCGGCATATTCTGCAACCTGATCTGGTTTCGGCTTTTTTTCCGGTGCATGAGAGAGGATTTCCGAAAAGCCGAGGATGGCATTCAACGGCGTTCTAAGCTCGTGGTTGAGCGTGGCAATGAAACTCAGGTTAACGCCATTAGCCAATTCGGCTCTTACGCGTGCGGCTTTATGAGCCGTCGTCGATTTATGCCGCCATATGGCATTGCCCAGCGTTTCGCCGTAATCGAAAAGCAACCGGTTGTTGTTGGTTCGTCTGGCTTTTGGTGAAAGCAATGGATTTTCTCGAATTTCAGGTTCAACGGCGTATTTCCTTGTTAAGATGAATTGGATAACATCGTGTTAAGGTTAATCAACATTTTGGCCGAATGTAATTTTATCAGGCTGAAACGTTTTTATGGCAATCGACAACGCTGTTATTAATCGCGTATACATGCCTTCCAAACAAAAAAGAACCGACTTCAGGCGGTAGGCTTCCAAGGGGACGCGATTGATGTTGCCGGATAAAATGCCATATGATGAGCTTTACCGCACCTTCACTTGGAAGGTACCGCCACAGTTTAATATCGGCGTTGATATTTGTGATCGATGGGCTGAGCAAGACCCTGAAAGATTAGCGCTCATTCATAAGCGCAGCGATGGCGGTGTTGACCGCATAAACTTCAGCCGCCTTAAAGATTATTCCAATAAATTGGCCAACCTCCTGCGGGCAACGGGTGTAAAACGGGGTGATCGTGTCGCCCTGCTCTTGCCTCAGTGCCCGGAAACCTGCTTCAGCCATATTGCCCTTTATAAGCTCGGCGCAATCGCCGTGCCGCTCGCCTCGCTGTTTGGCATTGAGGCGTTGTTGTATCGTTTAAATAATTCAGGTGCCAAAGCGGTTATAACAAATGCTGCGGGGGCTAATAAAATTGGCGAAATACGCGATCAACTTCAACAGCTTGAAACGGTATTTACGATAGATGATTGCGCTGCGCCAGGTGCGCACAACCTGTGGACGGAAATGGCGGGTTTTGATGCAGAATTTGACCCTGTCAAGACCACACCGGACGACCCGGCCTTAATGGTCTATACCTCCGGAACTACAGGGCCGCCAAAGGGTGCCCTGCATGGCCACCGTGTATTGCTGGGCCATTTGCCGGGTGTGCAATGTCACCATGATTTTTTTCCGCAAGAAGGTGATTTGGTCTGGACACCGGCAGATTGGGCCTGGGCCGGGGGATTATTGAATGTACTTTTGCCTTCGCTGTATTTTGGCATCCCGGTGTTGGCTTACAGGTTTGATAAATTCGACCCGGAAACAGCTTTTGAACTGATGGCTGAATTTGAGGTGCGCAATGTTTTCATCCCACCAACAGCGCTTAAAATGTTGCGGGCCGTCGATCGACCCTCACAGCGTTATGATCTAAAGTTGCGATCAATCGGCTCAGGTGGAGAAACTTTGGGCCGCAAAGTCTATGACTGGGCAAAATCGGAATTGGGCCTGACAATCAACGAATTCTACGGTCAGACTGAATGTAATCTTGTGTTGACCTCCTGTCAGGCCATCGGCGTCTCCAAATCAGGCGCTATTGGCAAGCCTGTTCCAGGCCATGAAGTTGCGATCATCAACGAGGCGGGCGAGGTTCTTCCGCCTGGTGAAACCGGCATAATCGCAATTAAAAGGCCTGATCCGGTGATGTTTCTCGGCTACTGGCAAAATGAAGCCGCAACTGCGGAAAAATTTATCGGTGACTGGATGACAACGGGGGACCAGGGGGTCGTTGACGAGGACGGTTATTTTCATTTTATCGGACGTGATGACGATGTTATCACCAGCGCGGGTTATCGGATTGGCCCGGGAGAAATCGAAGATTGCCTGATTGGGCATGAGGCTGTTTCTCTTGCTGCAGCGATTGGAAAACCAGATCCGATCCGCACAGAAATCATTAAGGTATTCATCGTGTTAAATGATGGCTTCAAGGCCAATGACAAAACCGCCAAAGCCATCCAGACTTACGTTCGCCAGCGCTTATCGGCCCATGAATATCCGCGCGAAATCGAGTTTATCGACAGCTTGCCACTGACGACAACCGGCAAGGTTATTCGACGATTGCTGCGCCAAGACCTCCAAGGGTGAGCCAGCCTTAAGCCTGCTTTTCATTATAGTAGTAATTTGCCTTGCGACCGAAAAAAAGCTGACGGATCAGTTTGCGTGACCATTCGGATTTTCTCAGCGGATTTATCACGGCAAAAGCTGAATTATAGGCGGCAACTTTAATGCCGTCTGACCAGGCATGCTGGCTGGGTGCTGATTGCGGAAAACCGGCCTTCCGCAACATCGCGTTTACAAATCTGATCTTGTTGGCGCGCAGAACTGTGGGTGTTTTCCAGGTGATCGCCATAGAGATTGAATACCGGCTGCCGGTACGCACCCAATGCGGCATCATATACGGGACAAAAATGCCATCACCTTCCCGCAATCCATACACCGTGGCGCGGTCTTCAAACTCCTTATTGTAGTTCATGTTGCGGAATTTGCTTGGGCTGATTTCCATATTCTCTTCGCTGACTAATTCGCGGTCATCATTTTCGAACACGTGGAAGAATTTATCGCCATGTATTTGAATGAAAAAATTTTCTTCAGCATCAATGTGAAAGGGCGTGGTTGAGTTGGCCGAGGAAATAAAGATGAAGCCCTGCATATCCTGTAGTGGTTCGCTACCGGCAGGCAAGCGATCGGCAACCTGATTGAGACAGGTCTCGATAAATGCCTTATATTCAGGATCCTGTTCGACGTTTTTAATCACCATCCAGGCATGGCAGTTCTCAATCTGGCGAATGGTATCGTCAATCGGCAAGTCAACTTTGGGCGTATCTTCGTATTTGTGACCCGGTTCCAAATCGCCTGAGTTATATTCAATCCGGTCTCTGGCCATTGATTGAGAAAGTTCAATCAGACGTGGCAGCGTGAAGAGATGATGAGTTGCCAAATCATGGTTTATTGCGAAAGAGCGCGTTGGATAGTTGGTATTAAAGTCAGTTACATTATAGTCGATATGGCACGTCATTGACTGCCTCCTTTGAGATACCCGTAATAAAACGATTTTGCTTTAGCCCGGATCAGGCGGCGGGTTGAAATCGCTGTGCAGGTGAGTGCAAACCTTGCTCTGGAAAGAGTAGAGCTGCCAGAAATTACGATATCGGTGGTTGACAATTTTTCACGCCAAAGCCGATTGATCATCGGGTGATCGGGATGCGCGCAGGAATCGAATACTTCGATAGCAGGATCATCTGCCGCAGCCTTGGTGACTTCCAGCACCAGCAAAACGCCTGGAGAAAATTTCGAATATTTTTCGTCGTAGGTGATTTTGGTCAACCACGCCCGGGCCCCGGCGTGATGGGCAATGGTAATGGCAATCGTTTGTCCGTTCAAAGTAAGGCGCCAAAAAGTGCATTGGCCGGCATTAAGAAGGTTGGAGGTTGATTGTTTAAAAAAACCAGCCCAGTTTTCTTCGTTTTCAAAGGCCGTCCGCCGCCGCCCTTTCCAGCCGGCAGCTTCCAGGTTCATAAAATCATCAATCCAAAGATCAATATTTCCACCTGCTGCATACCCTTCAAACTTGAGGTCGCCAAGGTCCTCAAGACGGTTTTTCAGGCGGCGAAACTCTTTACGCTTTTTATTGGAGAGCGCTGTTTTAAGGTAGTCTTCTCCTGATAAATCAGTAATCAGGGCCGCGCGGTTATGACGGTCAAATTCGCGAAACGGTAATTTCTTATCATTAATAACCCGCCTGATTGCCTCATACATTGGGCCTGTTCCCGGAATATGCTGCAACATCAAGAGTCCTGAACCCGCAGCCCGGGAAAGGACATGATCAAAGAGTGCAGATAGC
>JAJFHR010000287.1 GCA_021775515.1 Hyphomicrobiales bacterium
TCAATCCCATTGATTTTCTCAAAACTGCTGGCTACTGATTGAAGTGATGCATTAATCGCTAAATCTGGCCGATATACACTGCCAAGTTCTTCGGCACCGGGATGAATATGAATGAGTTTTTGTCTGGGATTAGGGATGTTGATCAGCGAATACCCACTCGTGGTCATTTCACCCAGTCGCGGCCCCAGTGCAATCAGAAGATCGGCGTTTTTAATTCTCCCGGCTAATTTGGGATCAATGGCAATGCCGACATCGCCCACATAGTTGGGATGGCGGTTATCGATGTAATCCTGATATCTGAAAGCTGCCGCCACGGGAATGTTGATCCTCTCGGCAAACGTCATGAGTTGTCTTTGAGCCTTGGCACTCCACATCGGGCCGCCGACAATCATGAGAGGATTTTCTGCCTGTTTGAGGCAATCTTCGAGGCTTTGAATATCCTCGGCGCTGATTTTGGCTTGCGCCGGGCAGGCGGGTTTTACATCCTCCACCTCGGCGTGTGAACTCAACATATCTTCTGGCAACGCCAAAACTACGGGTCCGGGTCTGCCGGTCATGGCCGTATGAAAAGCGTGGCTGACGTACTCCGGGATGCGCTCGATATGGTCAATCTGGCCGATCCATTTGGCTAAATCTCCATACATGCGGCGGTAGTCGATCTCCTGAAAGGCTTCGCGCTCGGCCATGGAACCGGCGACTTGCCCGACAAAAAGGATCATTGGTGTTGAATCCTGTCTGGCGACATGTACGCCGGCAGAAGCGTTAGTTGCTCCTGGACCCCGGGTTACAAAACAAATTCCCGGACTGTTGGTCATTTTGCCGTAGGCTTCCGCCATCATAGCTGCGCCACCTTCCTGACGGCAGACGATGGTTTCAATCGCGTTCGACCGATAAAGCCCGTCCAATGCGGCAAGATAACTCTCGCCGGGAACGCAGAAGACCTTCTGGACGCCATTGATAGCCAGTTGATCAATCAGAATTTGTCCGCCGTGACGCATGCAACACCTCTTTTTGGATAGCCGTGTGGGTAAATTCAGGAACTTCAGCGATTAGATGTTGGTATATTTTATTTTATGCCCGTGGATTAGCATAGCGGCCTTCTTCGATGTAGTAATCATTAAAGCCGACAACATCCCGCAATTCGTCGAATGACATCAGACGTTCATGGGGGTGATGGCCATTCTTCATATCCTCAAGCGCCTGACGCATGTTTTTCATTGCCGCACTCATAACTGTCAGAGGATAGGCGATAATTCTATAGCCGAGTTGTTCCAATTGCTGAGGCTCGAGAATAGGCGTTGCCCCGCCTTCGACCATATTCGCCATGTGAATGCCTGGAACTTCGCGGCAAATCGTGGCCATTTCCTCCTCGTTTGCCGGTGCTTCGACGAAGAGAATATCAGCTCCTAAATCGGCGAATTTCTGCGCCCGGGAAATAGCCTCGGAAAGGCCGTGGGCAGCGCGGGCATCGGTTCGGGCGAGAATGAGTATATCATCACCTTCGTTGCGGGCATCCACCGCTGCTTTTATTCGGTCATAGGCTTCAGTTCGCTCGACCACTTCCTTGCCTTTGGTATGTCCGCAGCGTTTGGGTGCAAGTTGGTCCTCAATCATGATCGACGCCAATCCGGCACGTGCATAGCCTGATACTGTGCGTTTAATATTAATGGCGTTGCCATATCCAGTATCACCATCGCCGATAACAGGAATTGAAACCGAGGCGCAGATGTTGCGGGCCTGATCGAGGATTTCGCCATAGGAAATTAGACCGGTGTCCGGCAGACCCAACCGGGCAGCGGAAACAGCAAAACCACTCATAAACGTGAGCGGGAAGCCCGCCTGTTCAATCATTTTTGCGCTCAGGCCATCATAACAACACGGCATGACATAACATTTGTCTTGAGCAAGAAGTGTGCGTAGCTTGTCGGGTTGGCTGGTCATTTTGGGTCTCACTTCATTTGTGCTTGCAAAACGGTTTCGACCGCTGCTGATATTTTGAACAGATTATGATCGCAGTTGTGCATCATGGACAACATGAAACCAACCGGCGCTTCGCCTTTGGTGGTTGCTGGTAGGGAGATTGAACAACCATTGAGAAAATTGAAAGATGACGTGTTACGCAGCGCGCGAAAGTTGACTTTTTTGAAGGCTTCAAGCTCGGCAACGTCGCTTAGTTTAGGCGGCAGGATTGGTGCGGTGGGAAAGGCGAATGCGTGGAACGGAGTGTCGATAATTTTTGCAGCTTCCGCAATAAGTTCGCAGCGGCGGCGCAGCGTTTCTTCGAACATGGCCTCGGTAATGTTGGCGGCAGCCAGTATGCGCCAGCGCACAAAAGGATCATATTCCTCACCGTGGCTTTCCAGCCTTTCTTTGTGTAATTGATAAGCTTCGCGCTGGGCAATACCAGCGACGGCGCCGATTTTAGCTATTTCGTGGAAGAGGGGAACCGGGCGTTCGATAATCTCAAAACCGGCACGTGATAAGGCGGAAAGTGAATTTGAGAATGCAGCGGCAACTTCCTGATCTAGGTCTTCGAGCATCAGGGATTGTGGCACCGTCAGCTTTATTTCACTAATTGCTGCGGGCGAAAGGGTTGCCAACAATCCCGGCTGGTTTTCGCCGGCCATAATCTGATCAAGGCTGAAACAACAGGAAACCGAATGTGCCAAAGGGCCGGGTGTATCGAGGCTGACGGAAAGGGGATAGACCCCGTCATCAGGTATGCGGCCAAAACTCGGTTTATAACCGGTGATGCCATTAAAAGCGGCGGGTATTCGGCAGGATCCGCCGGTATCTGTGCCGATCGTGGCCGGTACGATGTTATCGCAAACGGAAACGGCACTTCCTGAAGATGATCCTCCCGGAGCCCTGCCGGTTGATCTATCCCAAGTTGATTTGGGGGTGCCGTAATGTGGGTTGAGACCGAGGCCAGAATAGGCAAATTCTGACATGTTGGTGCGGCCGATATTGATCATGCCGGCAGCTTCAAGGCGTTTGACGACTTCCGCTGTGCGCCGGGCGGCCGGTGCGTTTTGTAAAACCTTGGAGCCCGCGGTAGTAACTTGGCCTTCGATGTCGCATAAATCTTTTGCCGAAAACGGAATGCCGCAAAGCGGTGGAAGAGGGTTAGCGTTTTTACGCTCATTATCAACGACTTGCGCCTGCTTTCGAGCCTTGTCCCGGTTTACGCTTAGAAAAATTCTGGCCCCTTCTCCGGCCGGATCATCGATACGCTCAATTGCTTGTTCGACCAGCGCGGAACTCGTGATTTCGCCGGTGTTGAGTTTTTCCGCCAATTTTTTAAGTGTATCCACGTATCGGTCATCCTTTGTGAAAATAGGTGAGCAGCGAGCTTGGCAGGGCTATTTAATCGATCTTAAGATCATGCACCATGCTGGTGCTTGCGGTAAATATGAAAAACCGCAAGGAAGCAATATCAATGCTGCTGCAAAATCTGCCGGGATTAAAGCGTGTTGCACCTTTGGGATCCA
>JAJFHR010000288.1 GCA_021775515.1 Hyphomicrobiales bacterium
CTCGCCGGCGGCGCCTTTGTCATCTCGCTGTTAATTTGGCTGTTAACCCGGGATCAACGCCATCCACGCCCAACACCTGCTCCTTCAGCGCCTAATGACAAACCGCCTGTATTAAGGGCTCTCTGGCAGGTAGCCAAACAACGGCAAACCATCCTTATTGCTCTTTTTGCCGGTTTAACCAGCTCCCCCGCTCTGGCATTTGGTGCCTTGTGGGGTGTGCCATATACGATGCAGGCTTATGATGTTTCGCGTCCTGGTGCAGCTTTTGCCGTCTCCAGCATTCTATTTGGCTGGGTTTTGGGCGGACCGTTCTGGGGATGGTTTTCTGATCGCATCGGGCGGCGAAAGTGGCCGATTATTATCTCCTCAATAATCACCTCCTTATCAATGACGGCGGTTCTTTACCTGCCTGGCCTAAGCTTCGATATGTATCGCCTGTTATTATTCATAAACGGTATTGGTGCTGCCGCCATGCCGATTAGTTATGCGTTGGTGCGCGAACATAATCCCGGTGGCAGCACCGGCGCAGCTTTAGGCTTCGTCAATATGCTTGCCGTTGCCGGCGGCGCTATTTTTCAACCCATTGTCGGATTTTTGCTCGACAGCCGGTGGAGTGGAAAATTGGTTGAAGGCGCTAGATTTTATTCACCGGAAAACTATTCGTATGCTTTCATGTTATTACCGGCACTTTATGTCAGCAGTCTTCTGACGGCTCTTTTCATTCGCGAAACATTCTGCCGCCCGGTCAAAGCCTAAGCCGCCGATCAGCGCCCCGCCTTTATCCTTTATGCCACTACCCTTTATAATGACGCCGCAGCGCGGGCTGCCTGGTCATAAAGGCCGGACAAGGCGCGCAGCAGACCGGCAAGCCGGCTCATATCTTCCCGGTCAATATTCAGGGTTTCCAAAGAGGCGATCAGGCATTGTTCCCTGATTTCACGATAACGCTCACAGGCTGCCGCTCCCTCTTTGGTGGTCTCGGAATATTTTTCCTTGCCCTGTCGTGAGCTGAGGACAAATCCGGCTTTTTCCAGCTTTTTAAGCGCGTAAACAACCGTGTGAGTATCTTCAAGGTTCAACATAAGACAAATATCAGCGAGCCGCTTTGGCCGGGCGCGATGATTGACCACGTGGAGCACCAGCACATCCAGAGGACTTAAATCGGCAACCCCGCTGGCCATCATTCCTCTGACGCTCCAGCGTTGAAAGGCATGCACGGCAATGCTCATGGCAAATTCTATCTCGCTAAGTTCAGGAACACTGGACTGGGCGAGATGGGCTGAGGACACAATCGGCGCATGATTGCCGGCGCCAGGAAGTTGCGGCTGTTTGGTCATAAATCTTGCCCTCCAGTAGTTTCGATCAGGGCCGCTCACAATAAATCGTCAACAATAATTTGTCGATATTTTATTGACGATTTATGACTTATATGTTTTCTACACCATGCACCAAACCAAAATCACGGGGGACCGGCATGATTGACAAAGTCGACGCCGATGCAAAATGGGAATTTTGGATTGATCGTGGCGGCACATTCACCGATATTGTCGCCCTGACGCCTGAGGGAAAAATTAAAGCCCACAAATTACTCTCGGAAAACCCCGATGCCTATGACGATGCCGCCATTGCCGGCATAAAACATTTCCTCAACCTCGGTGCGGACGCAGACATTCCTTCGCAAAGCATAAAAGTCGTCAAAATGGGCACGACCGTTGCCACCAATGCGCTGCTTGAGCGCAAAGGTGACCGCACGGTGCTTGTCACCACACAGGGTTTTCGTGATGGTTTGAAGATTGGTTATCAGGCCCGGCCCAGAATTTTTGACCTAAACATCATTAAACCTGAAATGCTCTTTGATCAGGTCATTGAGGTCATCGAACGCATAACCGCCCATGGCGAGATAGACAAACCGCTCGACCTCGAAAAAGCCCGAAGTGACCTGCAAGACGCTTTTGATGACGGCATCAGGTCAGCGGCCATAGTATTTGTCCACGGCTATCGATATCATCAGCACGAAAGTGCGGTCGCTGAACTTGCCAAAAACATCGGCTTTACCCAGATTTCGGTGAGCCACACAGTCAGCCCGTTGATGAAATACGTCAGCCGTGGCGACACCACGGTCGTCGATGCATATCTCTCCCCCATCCTGCGGCGCTATGTTGAACAGATCGCCAGCCAGCTTTCAGGCGGGCTGACAAATGTCCGGTCTGAAAAAGGCCAACAACAGGCTGCAAATCTAATGTTTATGCAGTCGAACGGCGGCTTGACCTCGGCAACGCTGTTTCAAGGCAAGGACGCTATTTTGTCAGGCCCGGCAGGCGGCGTGGTTGGTGCCGTCAAAACCAGTGAAATGGCCGGTTTTGACAAGATTATTGGTTTTGACATGGGCGGAACCTCAACCGACGTATCACATTACAACGGCGAATATGAGCGCACCTTTGAAACCGAGGTTGCCGGCGTACGCATGCGGGCACCGATGATGTTAATTCACACGGTGGCGGCTGGTGGCGGTTCAATACTTCAATATGACGGCGCACGCTTTCGTGTAGGCCCGGTTTCCGCCGGTGCCAATCCCGGGCCTAAGTGTTATCGCAACGATGGCCCGCTCACGGTAACCGATGCCAATTTGATGCTCGGTAAAATCAATGCTGATTATTTCCCAGCGATATTTGGATCAAAAGGAGACAAACCGCTGGACGCCTCCAGCGTCCAGCGCGCCTTCGCCACATTGGCGGACGAGATCGGTGATGGCCGCAGCCCGGAAGATGTAGCCGAAGGATTTTTGAAAATTGCCGTCGAGAACATGGCTCAGGCGATCAAGAAAATTTCCGTTCAACGCGGCTATGATATCACCGGATATACGCTCAACTGTTTTGGCGGGGCCGGTGGGCAGCATGCCTGCCTGGTTGCCGATGCCCTCGGTATGAAGCGGGTTCTCATTCATCCGCTCGCAGGTATCCTGTCCGCATACGGCATGGGGCTGGCCGATATCCGCGCCCATCGTGACCAAGCCATTGAACAGACTTTATCAGGTCAGACGGCTGACGCCCTCAATCCGATTGTTGAAGGTCTAAATGCCAAGACCTGTAAAGAGCTGAGCGCCCAGGGCATAAAACAGGCGGATACAAAAACCAATGCCCATGCCCATTTACGTTACGCCGGAACCGATACGGCCTTATTGGTAAACCAGGCCGGCGAAGCCGCAATGAAAG
>JAJFHR010000289.1 GCA_021775515.1 Hyphomicrobiales bacterium
TCTCGACAAAAGTGCCTCGACATATTCAACGGGGCAAAGCTCTCCCCGAGCGAGAGCATCTTTTGCTTCGGATAGTGTGAGATGGGGAAGCAAGCTCATTGTTCGCTTCCCGAAATCGTGTAGTGAAGATCAGACTTCGCAAGACAGCCGTACAAAGACACTTTCAAGCCTATCGCGCGCTCCAAAGCCGATAAGGAGTCAGCCGGGAATTTTTTGAAAACATCCTTCAAACCGATGCGTTCATATACCTCGTTTGGTTCAATGCCATCCCTGGTAGGGTTACTACGCATATTAGTACGACGAGGTTTCATCGCCCGACAGATTGTGTTTTTCGTTGCCTTTAATGGGCGGGTTGAAAACACTTATCAGTGTCAGGTCGGTGTGGGCGCGTAAATAGTGTGGGTCATGCTTGTCCAAAGCATAAATTGTTCCGGGAGTGATTGTATGAACATTCCCGTTTTCATCTTCAATTTCACCCTCTCCCTCAATGCAATAGCAGGCTTCAAAGTGATTTTTGTACTGGATGAAAATATCCGTTCCTGCGAGAATAAGCGTTTCCATGAACGCAAAGCCCATTCCGTCAGATTCCAAAAGAAAACGCCTACTTTGCCCATTCCCCCAATTCACATCGCGCTCTGTCCCGGCAATTTCGCGTAGCGTTCTTACAATCATATCTTTCCTCAAAAAGTTAGCCGTCTGAGCTCAATTGAACTGCAAGGGCACCAACTCTGACAAACGATTTGATTTTTCTAAATTGTTTAGATAATCTAAACTAATGATACGACGACCTAGTTTTACAGCATTAAAGGCGCTTGAAGCACTTGTGCGGTGCGGTAGTGTTCATAAAGCTGCAGCAGATCTTCACGTCTCTGCGGGTGCGATCAGTCAACAGATTCGTATCTTGGAAACAGATTTGGAGCGGAGGCTATTTGACCGAAACACTCGATCTATGAAGCCATCAAGAGATGCGCGGGAGTTGGCCGAAGAGGTTTCCGGTGCCTTTGAAAAGATTGACCAGGCCCTTCAACGGTTAGCGAAAATTACCAGCAAAGTTCAGCTCAGAATTGCCACTTTACCTTCGGTTGCAACCAGAATTGTATTTCCACGGCTAAGTGAGGTCCGAGATCTTTTGCCGGAGGCGCGTCTTAGTTTTAATTACGTCCATCGGCTGGAGGATATCAATTATTGGGATGCAGACGTTCTAATCTGTGCTGTTGATTCCAAATACGCAGGGGATGGAGTCGCCCAAGAACTTTTTAGCGGTGAAGTGCGTCCGTTTGCGTCAGCAGAATACCTTAAGCAAAATGGACCATTCGACGCACCATCTGACGTGTCAAAGGCGAAACTTCTCCACGATTTCAGCATCAAGACTTGGCGATCATGGTTTGAACGTGCTGGTTTTGATTCTTCGGATGCGATAGATGGTGACATTTTTGAGGATTTCGAACTTCTGATCCACGCTGTGCTCGCAAACCAGGGAATTGCTCTTTGTCCTCCAAAACTCATATCAAATGAGTTAGACACTGGAAAGTTACAACCGGTTCTAGATTTCTCAGTTCTAGAAAATCGTAAATATATTGTGGTTGTTCCAGAACCGGCCACGAAAGAAGCAAACATCTTTGCAAATTGGTTGGTCCAGTCGACAAACAATGGTCGTTAGCGGTCTAAACTTTAGTCCGCAACAGATTGAATTTCATTTTCTTGGTGTGGAATATTACGTTTGCCATATTCCGATTATCAGCAAACGCGAAGCGTAAAGAAATAATCCTCCGTAATCTAATGCTAAAGACACACTTGCACCTGGGGTAACAAGTTTTTGTAACTTTGATTTAAGGAAGTGGGATCGATCAGAATTGATCCCGGCTTGCGCCCTCGAGCTTGCTCAAATATATGAAAGAGTCCGCCCAATAAACTGGTCAGGCCACCCTCTCAACAGCAGAGAGTGAAGAAAACCCATTACCTACTTGAATCAACCTTTGCGGAAACCCAAAATAATGGGCGAACAGCATGGCTTATACCATGATTATATTTAAACACCTGCTGCACGGCTTTTGCACAGAAATACACATAACATATTGATTTAATTAATTTGTTTGTCCAGTCCACCATTGGCGCTACCGAAAATATTTTCTCGTTATATTTCAAATGTTTATCAAACTATTCAAAAGATTAAAACGAGAACTAAAGTGCACATAAATGAACTTATGTGCACTGATATTTACCCAATTTGATCACAGTGCACACATATGGCTACCATTTACACGATGCAAGAAGGGGGATGGAGGACGCAGGTCTGACGAAAAGGCAAGTACTCCTCCCAAGTGTTCAAGTCAAAATCAAATACTGCAACCTAGGCGAGATCATTTTAGGTTGGTGCATATACTGAATTGATGAGGTAGTTTCGGCACTCCTTTAGAGTGAAGTGATCCAGTAATGTTGTGACATGTCGCCATTGATATTCGGTATTTCGAATTTTTTGAGAGCCTTGACAAGTGCTTGAGTTTGGCAAAAACCTGTTCAATCGGATTGAGGGAATCAAATCTGGAAGGAAAAATTTGTGAACCAAATCCGACCTGACAGATCACCACCGTCAAAACGGCTATCGGGCCAGAAGCGTGACAACCAGAGGTATTTTTACGATATCGTAGTGGCGGCCACCTTCTTGTATACTCGGGTTGTGGTATACCCGGCTTGGCCAGCTTGATGGAGATCAATGCATTGCGCTGAGCAGATAATTTGGTGGGTGCGATGTCAGGTTGAAAATGGCACTGATAATAATTACGTAACATGTTGAAAAAACTGATTTAATGGTCACGACTTCACCGCCGCCTGCGGCTTATTCCGGATGGATTTTATTTGAACGTGGCTATCGGGCGTTTTTTCTCGGTGCGGGCATTTTTGCTGCGTTTGCCATACCGTTATGGCTCGCTGCCTTTATTTTCGGAGTTGAAATTCCCACCAACCTGCCGGCACGCGATTATCATATTCATGAAATGATCTATGGTTATGTCGGTGCTGTGATTGCCGGATTTTTGTTCACGGCCATGCCAAATTGGACTGGTCGTGCGCCCGTTGTCGGCTTGCGATTGGGATTGTTATTTGCTCTGTGGCTTGCCGGCCGCATCGCCATGGCAACCTCGGCAGTCTGGCCGCTCGGGGCTGCTGTGATTGACGTTTTGTTTCTTATAAGCGTTTCAGCCGTTGCCTGGCGTGAAGTGGTTGCTGGCCGAAATTATCGCAATATGCCGCTATGTTTGGCTGTCTCTTTGCTGGCGCTTACCAACATTGCCTACCAGACCCTTCAATTTACCGGCAATGATACCGCAATAGTTGAACGTAGCGCCTTTGGTCTCATTGCCCTTTTGATTGCGCTGATCGGCGGACGGGTGGTCCCGGCTTTTAGCGGTAATTGGATGAAATCGCAGAAAATATCTCCATTACCGGTAAGTTTTTCCACTTACGACAAGGTTAGCTTAGTGGCGACGGTGTTTGTTCTGCTGAGCTGGATAATAAAGCCGGAGGCGGTAGAAACCGGTTATCTCTTTGCCGGTCTTGCTGTTTTACATACGCTGCGTTTGTGGCGATGGCGCGGTTGGAAAACCGTCAAGGAACCGCT
>JAJFHR010000290.1 GCA_021775515.1 Hyphomicrobiales bacterium
AGGCCCTTGCTTTTACGAGGCGCAAAACTTTCAGTCAGCGAGAATTGGTTTGTGTTCCTTGCCGATCATCTCGGTATAGGTCACAAATTTAAACGGATCGAAAAATTGTGCAGCACTTCTAAGCCGGTCAGCGGCCTCTTCCTTTAACTGCGTTATAGACTGGTTGTTAGCATAGCGGTTTTCTGCGGCAACAGCCAATTGCAACGCCAATTCATTGTCGCCATTGTCGATCATCCTGCGCAGTGCGGACCTAACGCCGCGGGCTGACAGACCCAAATAGACTTGCAAAAGCCTCCCGTATTCAACCGAAGTCAGATTATCAAGACCGGCCGGTTCTTTGCCGGTTATATCTTCCTGCCAGATACCAACCATTTTATCAGCGACACGGGCAATAATATGGTCTCGTGGTGCAAGGTAGGACAAATAGATTTCCGGCCTCTCCTGTAAACCCGGAGGTATCAGGTTAAGCCGTATGATGTCTTTAACCGAGTAGCCCTTGCGGACGTAGTCTCTGGTAGTTTCAACTAACCATTCATACGCATTCTTGAAGTTGCCGATTTCCTTCGGCCCATACAGCATTGTTAAGGGACTGTGACCATGCAGAACGAATTTTGGATTGCGCTTGATAATTTCTTCCATCGCTGCAACAGCACCATCAATAAACCCTTCCTCAACCCAGGGCTCACCGTAATAGGGCATCATTGTATCTCCGGCAAAAACCACGCCCATTGCGGGCATGGACACCAGCATGGCATCTTCTGTTTCACCTCCTGCAACCGGGATCAGTTCAACTTGTGTTTCACCAATCTTGACAACAGTGCGCTCTACAATGGGAATATCGGGACGGAAGTTTCCGATCCAGGCTTGCTTGAAACCGGCACCGCGGAATTGATCGTAACTATGTTTGCGTTGAACGCGCCCTAGCGTTCCTTTGTAATTCTTTCGGCCAAAAATTTTAAGATCGGGGTTTAGAGATTTAAGAAAAGTATAACCGCCAATATGATCCCAATGCGCATGAGTGATTATCGCTGTGGTTACCTGAGGCAAATCAGGATAGCGCGCCGTTAGAAATTCATAAGCGGCTTTTAATCTTGCTGGCTGAGTGCCCGTGTCGATGGCAATCAGCTCTTTGCCGTTATCCGATACTACAAAGTAAACCTCCGCATAACCAAACCCGTAAAGAGCGAACACCCGATTGGAGACAATTTCTTTCAGCCTCGGCGTGGCCGACATCGTTGCACCTGTTCGGCGTGTTGACGTGAACCACCCCATGAACATTGCTTTGGGCTCATAAGAATCATAGCCAATTTTTTTCATGTATCGGGCCGCCAGGTCAGTATTCCCATCACTGGAATGGAGTTTGGCAAGATTACGATAAACCTCGCGGTAAAATCCCGAGACCGGTTCCGTTTCGGGGCGTTCGGCCAACCAATTAAGCTCGGCGTAGGCCTGCTTTTTTTTGAAGAAGAAAAACGGCACCTGCGCATAGATGAGGCCGGATGCCCAACGCACTATCGGGTCGTTTTCATCGGAAAGCGCCTTAGCCTCCTTGAGAAGGTCAAAGGTTTCATTCATCCAGCCTATTCGGCTGAGCAGCGGTACTTTTTCAGCATAGGTTGCCCGTAAAATGGCATAGGCCGAGAGATAGCCGGCCCGGGTTTGGCTATCCATGTTTTTTTCATAGCGTTTCAACAGCCGTTCAAAAAACGCCATGCCTAGCGCCTGCTGGTTGCTATTTAAATAAGCATTGACCATGACAAAGGTGTTTCGCGGGTCGGCATTGAGACCGTAGGACATCACGGTTTCTAAAAACCGGAGGTTGGACTGGAAACTTCTTTCCTTATCGCCGGAGCCAAATTTTTCAAACCCGGCGGCGAAATCTAGTGACTGCGTCAAGCCGCGCGATAAAGTCCTTTGCCCGGTCAATTTCCCGGTTGCAAGAGTGTCTACGGTGACACTGTCGTCCGCCGGTTTACCGGTCAATAAAACAAACGCGCCGGTTAATGCAAAAAAAACTATGACGAGACTTAATTTGATTTTCATGAGATACCTTTTAAATGTATATACACCTAATTAGAAGAATGTTGCCGATTTGCCGTGGACTTGATCGCGCTGGTTAGCTCATTGCTATGGCGGGTTGGTTTAGGTGTATATACGCCTATATAGTGTATCTACACCTAATGTCAAGGCAGTGCCTCGGCAGCACGGTCTTTCAGGGCTAATATCAGCCCGGATATAACCAGCCCCATTGCTGCAATCAGATAGGCGGATATGGGCTCAGACAGGAAGGCTACGCCGAGAATGGCGCTGGTAACCGGGCTTAAAGACAAAAACATCGTCACCCTTACCGGTGATAGATGTTTTAAGGCCCATAACCAGGCAAAAAAGCTGGCGCCGCTGCTCACACCTATGAAAACAACCGCCAGCCAGCCATCAAAACTTATTTGGCCGATTGTCTCCAAGCCGCCCTGCCACTTCGAGACAATAAATAGAAAAATGACTGAAGCAAACATCGCCAAAGCACTAACATTCTGGGCAGGATAGCGTTGCAGGTAAGGGCGATAGAGTACACTGCATAAAGCTCCGAAAAAAGCGCTCAAGCCCGCAGCAATTGCGCCAACCCATTGGTTAGTACCTTCGGTTGCCTGAAATAAATCTTCTCCCAGAACAAAGCCTATGCCGATTATCGTCAGGATGACACCCAGGGACTTTTTCCAGGTCAAGGCTTCGCGGCCGATAACCGCTGCAATTAACATTGTCTGCAAGGGAAAGGTTGCAAAAATCAAAGCGACGCGGGCAGAGGGAATGAATTGCAGCGCATAATTTAACAGAGTGACCAAAATTGCAAACTGGAGGATGCCCAGAAGTGATACCGGTATGATGTCCTTGCGCAAAAACCATGACCTGGAGGTAATCAGTACAACCGGGGCTATACAAAAAAAACCGATAGCATATCGCAACATTGCCAATGTCTCAGGCGTGGTCTGGTCAATAACATAACGAGAGGCAACGAGTGCCGCCCCGACCTGAATTCCGGTAGCTGCAGCGGCAATAACAGGCAGCCGGCTATGAGCTGTCATCGAAGATCCAATCGCCAAAATTGACCGACAAGATCCTTACCGAAACTATGGTGTGTTTCTTCTTTGACTAGTTGAAAGCCCGATTTTTTGTATATGGCAATCGCAGCGCGCAGATTGTCCTGGGTCCAAAGCGTCATCCGGTGATAGCCCGCTTGCCGGGCAAAACGTATGCATTCTTCAACCAGCCGCCTCCCGATACCGCCACCACGCGCGCGCGGATCGACGATAACAAGACGAAGCTTGGCGGTTTGTTCGTCGGCGCGTACGACCATCGCTGAACCAACACTGCAGCCATCTTTTTCGGCTATCCAACAGCATTCAGAACCTGGATCAAAGTTGGTTAAAAAATCACTGGCAATTTTAGCGACCAGGGCCTCAAAGGTTTTGTCCCAGCCGTATTCTTCGCCGTAAAACCGTCCGTGGATCTGGATAATCCAACCCATATCGCCGGGTTGGTGCGGCCGCAAAAGGTAGGGTGCTGGCGCTGTCTCGGTTTCATCCAGCAAACACTTAATCGTGTTCATAGCGTCGAGAAGGCGGGTTTGCTCATCTGCGCCAAGAGTTTTTAGCATTGCGCCAAACAGCTTCGCCGACCGCCGGTTGAGCTCATTGAATTCCTCGTGGCCTTTTGCTGTGAGAACAATTAATTGCTGGCGGCGGTCTTGAGGCGAAATAATCCGGCTGATAAGCTTGCGGTTTTCGAATTTTTTCAACACTCGGCTGACATATCCAGGGTCGAGGCCAAGATCGACTGCCAGTTGTTTTGCTGAAATCTGTTGGCGATTTGCAAGCTCGTATATCACCCGGGCTTCGGTTAGACCGAAACTGCTGTCGAGCAGCATTTCGTGGAGCACGCCGGTTTTGCGGGTATAAAACCGGGTAAAAGAACGAACGGCGTCCACACGCTCATCAAAACTGCGAATAGTCATAGCCAATCCAACAAAGTGCACAGGTCAAATAATTTAATTGATAGTATCAACTAAATTATTTTTGTTCAACCTTTCATAGTTTCAGGCAAACGGTATTCGTTGAATTGTTGTTAGACAGCGCTCAAACGAGATCGTGAGAAACGATCCCTAGTGGGGTTAGTGTGCTAAAATATTGAGACCAAAACCCATCCGAGGAGAGAGGACAACAACAGCACTTGAACTATGCTCCAGCGAAATTTCAATAGCAGCGCTGCGCCCAGCAACGAAAGAACTACGACCTGCCAGTTCACTGACAACAATTCAGGCTTCCAGATCACCAGAGGCCCAAATGCCAACTGTTTCACCTCTGCAAATATTACGTGCAGTCCGAACCAAACAGAAAGGTTTAGAATGACACCAACAACTGCGGCGGTAATTGCTGAAAGCGCACTGGAAAGTTTTGGTTGCGAGCAAATCCAGTCAATGTAGGGCGCACCGGTGAAAATCCACAAAAAACAGGGCGTAAAAGTTGCCCAAAGCGTTAGCATAGCCGCAGCGGCTGCCAGGCCAAAACCCCCTTGGCGAAATCCGGCAAGGAAGCCGACAAATTCTGTGACCAAAATGAGTGGCCCCGGAGTAGTTTCGGCAAGGCCCAGACCATCAATCATTTCGCCAGGGGTTAGCCAGCCAAAACCTGAAACGACCTGCTGGCCCATATAGGCCAGGACAGCATAGGCACCACCAAAGGTTACCACCGCTAATTTGGAAAAAAATATGCCGATCTCATTGAGGAACCTAAAATCAAAAATCCAATCTACCAACACTATCGGAAACCACCAGATCGCCAGCCAGATGAGGAGCGTGGAAACCGTCTGAACGGCGGATATATTGGGGCTAGGCGAGCTTGCTCGCGGGCTTCCTCCGCTTGAGCTCAATAACAAGCCATAAATTGCGGCGAGCAAAAGAATTAGAGGGAAGGGCAGGGCCAGAAAGAAAATTCCGATAAAGGCAAAAGCTGCAACAACCCAATGATCCCAGCGGGTCAGGGCTTTTTTTGCAACGCGCAAAAGGGCATCTATAACAATCACCAGGACGGCTGCTTTAACCCCCAAAAAGAGCGCGCCAAATAATGGCAGGTTTCCAAAAAATACGTAACATGAAGCTAGACCGAAAATCACCAGGGCACCGGGAAGGACAAACAACAATCCGGCTATCAAGCCACCTGGCACTCCATGCAGCCGCCAGCCAGTGTAAGTCGCCAGTTGCATGGCTTCGGGGCCGGGCAGGAGCATGCAAAAGCTGAGCGCGTTCAAAAATTGGTGTTCGCTTAACCAGCGCTTTTCTTCGACAAAAACCCTATGCATCAATGATATCTGCGCCGCTGGACCCCCGAAGGACAATATTCCGATTTTCAAAAACTCACTGGTCGCCTCTTTTCTGGTCGGGTAATTTGACCCGGCAGCATTTTTGACTTCAGCGCCGCTCGTCATGTGGTTGAGGCCCCTTTTTGGATTGGCAGCCAGTTATTGCTTCCCTTGGCCGCATCGCGCGACCAGCGATAAAATGCATCATATAACTGCATAACGGCTTTGAACTGGCGCTGGTCATCGCGGTAGATTCGAGACCGGCGTAGAGATGCTGCCAGGAGGTCCGCTGTTTGTGGAGCCCAGTCAGATTGATTGGTATCGGCTCCGCGCACAAACGCAGCAAGAGGTAATAAGAGTATAGTTTGAATTCCATAATCTTTCTGTCCGTACGTCAACTATAATCGGACACTCAGGGGTTCTAATTAATCGTGACAGTTCAAACTCGCCATACTCGGCGGTGGCGGACAATCGGCCAAAAATCTGATACTCTCAAACACCAAGAACAAAGGTGATTCGCGAAATCTTGTTTTGATTGACGCAGGTCAATATCTGCTTTGTTTGCTGGTGCAATATGTCGCGTTCCGACAACTGGCAAAATTTGATACCAGCCATACTGCAGCCGATGCACGGCGGCTGTTGATGTTTGGCAATGAAGGATAGAGGGCGATATGGGGCTTACCGCATATTTTACGTCATTCGGTGTGGTAGCGCTTGCTGCCTTGATTTTAGTCTCCAAGGCTGAAGATGCTTTGTTTGCTGCTCACGCGTGGCTCATTGTTGCTGCCTGTGCAGTGGCAATTATCTACCGGTTGAGAAATCTCGATTTTTCCGGCAAAAAAGCAGATGAAGAGGAAAAATATTTTGATAGCGTGGTCAGGGCCGGTGTCATTGCCACGGTTTTTTGGGGGCTTGCCGGTTTTCTTATCGGCGTCGTAATCGCTGCACAACTTTCCTATCCGGTTTTAAATTTCGATTTGCCCTATACAAATTTTGGCCGGTTACGCCCGCTTCACACCTCGGCTGTGGTGTTTGCGTTTGTCGGCAATGCCTTGTTATGCACCAGCTTTTATACAGTTCAGCGCACCTGTGCCGCGCGCCTGGCCTTTGGCAATCTCGCCTGGTTTGTGTTCTGGGGTTACCAGCTATTTATTGTGCTTGCTGCCACCGGATATCTTTTTGGCGCCACCCAATCGCGTGAATATGCCGAGCCTGAATGGTATGTGGATATTTGGCTGACAATTGTGTGGGTGGCTTATCTACTGGTGTTTTTGGGAACACTTTGGAAGCGTAAGGAACCGCATATCTATGTCGGTAACTGGTTTTTTCTCGCTTTCATTATCACCGTAGCCATGCTGCATATTGTCAACAATCTTGCGGTTCCTGTGTCATTTTTCGGGGTGAAAAGTTATTCACTGTTCTCCGGCGTCCAGGATGCGCTGACCCAATGGTGGTACGGCCACAATGCTGTCGGCTTCCTGCTGACGGCCGGATTTTTAGGGATAATGTACTACTTTGTGCCCAAACAGGCGGAACGGCCGGTTTATTCGTACCGGTTATCGATTATCCATTTTTGGGCCCTTATTTTTCTCTATATTTGGGCTGGACCGCATCATCTGCTCTATACCGCTCTGCCGGATTGGGCGCAGACACTTGGCATGGTGTTTTCGGTAATGTTGTGGATGCCAAGCTGGGCTGGAATGATCAATGGCCTCATGACGCTTTCCGGCGCCTGGGACAAGCTGCGCACCGACCCAGTTATACGCTTTATGGTGCTGGCCCTGGCCTTCTACGGCATGGCAACATTCGAAGGACCTCTTCTCTCCATCAAAGCTGTGAACTCACTCAGCCACTATACCGACTGGACCGTCGGTCATGTTCATGCCGGTGCCTTGGGGTGGAATGGAATGCTCACCTTTGGTGCTTTGTATTATATGGTGCCGCGATTGTGGAAACGGCAGGGATTGTACAGCCTCAGCCTGGTTAACTGGCATTTCTGGCTGGCGACTTTGGGTATCGTGCTTTATGCCGCAGCGATGTGGGTGTCTGGTATTCAACAGGGCTTGATGTGGCGTACCTTCAATGAGCTGGGTTTTCTGGAATATTCTTTCGCTGAGACCGTTGCAGCCATGCATCCTTATTATGTCATGCGCACGTTGGGTGGTGTCTTGTATCTTCTTGGTGCCTTTATCATGACTTACAACCTGTGGCGCACTGTCAAGGGGCCCGCAACCTCGCCGGACAGTATTGCCGTTTCGGCAAAACCTGAAGCGATATAAGTGGGAGTGTCCAATATGTTCAGTCACAAAACCATTGAAACAAACTCAATGCTGCTGCTGATCCTGGCACTGATTGTGGTGTCGATTGGCGGGATCATCGAAATTCTGCCGCTGTTTTATCTCCAGAATACCATAGAAAAGGTCGAAGGGATGCGGCCCTACACACCGCTGGAGCTGACCGGGCGCAATATCTATATTCGCGAAGGCTGTTACACCTGTCACAGCCAGAT